>NZ_JBEYSL010000109.1:0-15517 GCF_040642735.1 Micromonospora sp. NPDC047753
ACCTGCTCGGCGCGGGCGAAGATGCCGCCCTTGCCGTCCGCCTCGGCCTTCTGCTTGGCGGCGTTGTAGACCTTCTCGAAGACCCGGGGTACGGAGAGCACGAAGGTCGGCCGGAACGCCTGCAGCTCGGCGACCAGGTTCTTGGTGTCGGCGCAGTGCGCCATGGTGGCTCGCGCCTGCACGACGCCGATCTGGATGAGCCGGGCGAAGGCGTGCGCCAGCGGGAGGAAGAGCAGGGTGCTCGCGCCGGCGTTGAACAGGTTCGGCAGCACCGGCACGGCGTTGGCGATGTCGGCGTACATGTTGCGGTGGGTGAGCACGCAGCCCTTGGGCCGGCCGGTGGTGCCGCTGGTGTAGATGATCGTGGCCAGGTCGCCGGCTCGGACGGCCTTGCGCCGCCGTTCGACCTCGGCCAGCTCGACGGTGGCACCGGTGGTGACCAGCTCGTCGACCCCGCCGCTGTCGATCTGCCAGACCTGGCCCAGCTCGGGCAGCCGGTGCCGGACACCGGCGATCAGGGCGGCGTGCGCCCCGCTCTCCACCACGACGGCCACCGCGTTGGAGTCCTCGAGGATCCAGGCGGCCTGCTCGGCGCTGGACGTCTCGTAGATCGGCACTGTCACCGCGCCGACGGCCCAGATGGCGTAGTCCAGCAGCGTCCACTCGTAGCGGGTGCGGCTCATCAGCCCGACCCGGGCACCGGGCTCGATGCCGGCGGCGATCAGCCCGCGGGCCACGGCGGCCACCTCATCGCGGAACTGGAGGCAGGTCACCTCGGTCCATTCGGTGACGGTGCCGTCGGCGCGCGGAGTGGGGCGGGCGAACTGGACGGTGTCAGGCGCGACTTCGGCGTTGTCCCAGACCGGATCGGTGAGGTTGGCCGCGTCGCCAACGGTGACGATCGGCGGGACGGAGAACTCGCGCACCTGCACTCCTTCGTGCTTGTACTGGTTGGGCCGGCCGCCGCCGTGGCGTCGGCATGTGTCGAAACCTACCCGGCGGGCGGTCGGGGTGAGACATCCAGGAGGCGGGTAGCCTCCCCCCATGGCGGACTCCTCCACCCAGTCGATCATCATCGGCGCCGCACCGGATCGGGTGACGGCGGTCATCTGCGACTTCGCGCGCTACCCGGAGTGGACCGACGCGGTACGTCGCGCCGAGGTGATCGAGGAGTACGAGGACGGTTACCCCAGTCAGGTGCGTTTCACCATCGACGCCGGGGTGATGGCCGACGAGTACGTGCTCGCCTACGAGTACGCCGAGGACCTGTCCCGGATCGAGTGGCACCTGGTCGCCCCCTCGAAGATGCAGAAGGCCCAGCGTGGTTCGTACGACCTGGTGGGTGACCCGGACGGCGGCACGACGGTGACCTACACGCTGGAGGTCGACCTGTCGGTCGGCATGCTCGGGATGTTTCGGCGCAAGGCCGAGAAGATGATCATGGACACCGCGTTGAAGCAGCTCAAGCGCCGGGTAGAAGCAACCGGTGCGGCGCAGTGACGTGTCCGGTGGCACGGTAGAGGAGCCGACGGTGGGCGGAACGGATCCGGGTTCGGCCCGGGAAGAGGCGGAGCGGCTGGTCGCCACCCTGCTGGCAGGGGCGCGACTGGCCTCCGCCGGCTCGGCGGGCGGCGCGTTCGGCTCGTTGGGCGGGATGCTGTCCGGTGTCCTCGGTCACAGCGCGGGTCCGGACGCCCGCTCCGGCACCGGTGGTGCTTTCGCCACCGGTTCGGCCGAATGCTGCGTCTGCCCGGTCTGTCGGGGCATCGCCGCGTTGCGGGACCCGAGTCCGGAATTCGCCGAACGGCTCGCGACCGGTGCCGGTGACCTCGCCGCGGGTGTCGCCAGCCTGCTCCGCGCGTTTTCCCCGGCGGAACCGTCCGCGCCGGGGACCGCCGATCCGGCCGCCGATCCGGCCACCCCGTCTCCAAGGGCACCCGCCGCGAGCACCGACGACGTGCTCCCCGAGCCACCCCCGAGCGGCCCGCCCACCGCGACCGTCGACGAGCACGTGTGGCGCGATGCCACCCGTACCGGGCATGATTCTCAGCCGGCGCCGGAGCGGGATGTCTGGTCGGTCGCCACCCGGACGGCGGACCCACTCGCCCCGGCCGCCGTACCACCCGTCGACGAGGCCGGGACGGCGACCGTACCGGCGCCGACCACCCGTCCCGTGGTGCCCGCATCGCGGGTGCCCGACGACGCCGACGCGGAAGCATCGGGCGACGGCGCCTGAGCGCGGGACCTTCCGATCCGGACCGGCACTGGGCCGGGACCCGGGCCGGACAGCACAGCAGAGGGGGGCGGTAGCGGTGACGCTGACCATCGGAGTCGACGTCGGTGGCACGAAGGTGGCCGGCGGTGTCGTGGACGACACCGGCACGGTCCTCGTGCAGACCCGACGGGACACTCCCGCCGATGACGTGGCCAAGACCCGCGACGTCATCATCGAGTTGGTCGGCGAACTGGCTGCCGGGCGGACCATCGAGGCCGTCGGCATCGGCGCGGCCGGTTGGATCGACGCCAGTCGTTCGACTGTGCTCTTCGCGCCCAACCTGGCCTGGCGTGACGAACCGCTGCGCGAGTACGTCAGCGAGGCCATCGGGCTGCCCGTGATCGTGGAGAACGACGGGAATGTCGCCGCGTGGGCCGAGTTCCGCTACGGCGCGGCCCGCGACGCCGACGACTCGATGATCATGTTCACCATCGGCACCGGTGTGGGCGGCGGCGTCGTCCTCGGTGGCGACCTGATGCGCGGCGCGCACGGCATCGCCGCGGAACTGGGCCACATGCTGGCCGTGCCGGACGGGCACCAGTGTGGCTGCGGCCGGCTGGGCTGCATCGAGCAGTACGCCAGCGGCAGCGCCCTGGTCCGCTTCGCCCGGGCCGGCGCCCGGCAGGAGCCCAACCGGGCCACCGCACTGCTGAAGCTGGCCGGCGGTGAGGCCGAGGCGATCACCGGCCCGATGGTGACCGCCGCGGCGCAGGGCGGCGACCCGGTCTCCGCCGAGGCGTTCGCCCAGATCGGCCGGTGGCTGGGCACCAGCCTCGCCGACATGGCGCAGATCCTCGACCCGCAGACCCTGGTGGTCGGCGGCGGCGTGATCGACGCCGGTGACCTGCTGCTCGGCCCCACCCGCCGCTCGTACCTCGACGCGCTCGCCCAGCGCGGTCGCCTGCCGGTGGCCGAGGTGCTCCCGGCGGAGCTGGGCAACAGCGCCGGGGTGATCGGCGCCGCCGACCTGGCCCGCCGGATCTGAGGCGGTCCACCGATGGGCGTGCCGCTGCGCGTGGTTTCGTACAACGTCCACAGCCAGCGCGACGACACCGCCGCGCTGGCGGCCGTGGTCCGGGCCGTGACGCCGGACGTGGTGATCGTGCAGGAGGGGCCGCGCCGGTTCCGGTGGCGGCAGAAGTCCGCCACGTTGGCCGAGTCGTTCGGTCTGGTGGTGGCCGCCGGTGGGCTGCCCGCGCTGGGCAACCTGCTCCTGACCAGCCTGCGGGTCCAGGTGCTGGGCACCCGCTGCCAGCGCTTTCCGCTGACCCCGGGCCGGCACCTGCGTGGCGCCGCGTACGCCGACTGCCGCGTCGGTGACGCCCGGTTCACCGTCGCCGGCTCGCACCTGTCCACCGACCCGGCCGAACGGCCCTCGCAGGCTGCCGAGTTCAAGCGCGGTCTGGACGCGGCGACCAGCCCGGTGCTGGCCGGGGCGGACCTCAACGAGGGTCCGGACGGGCCGGCCTGGGCCACCGTGTCGCGCGGGTTGACCGACGCGGCGGTGGCGGCCGACCGGGCCGAGCGGCACACCTACTCCTGCGCCGACCCGCGCCGACGCATCGACGCGCTCTTCGTCGACCCGAGGATCACAGTGGTCGACTACGACGTGGTGGACACCCCGCAGACCCGCCGGGCCAGCGACCACTTCCCGGTCCTGGTCGACCTGCTGCTGCCCGCCACCGGCTGACCCCCGACGCCGGCTCGACCGTCGGCGCCTCCGGCTCAGGACTGGACATCCGGCCCGGTTGTGGAGAGGATTTCGCGGCGACCGGCACGCCTGCCGTACCAAAGGAGATGTCCCCGGTGTCCACCTCCACCGACCACGGCCGGCCCGACCCGGAGGCGACCTCGCCCACGGCGAACAGCGACGCACGCCCGGTCTCCGACCGGGGCGACACGGTCTGCGTCATCGGGGCCGGGGCCAGCGGGCTGACCGCCATCAAGAACCTACGTGAGCACGGGTTCGGCGTGGACTGCTACGAGCGGGAGACGGGCGTCGGCGGCGCCTGGAACTGGCGGCACGACCGCAGCCCCGTGTACGCCAGCACCCACCTGATCTCGTCGAAGCCGTTCACCCAGTTCCCCGACTTCCCGATGCCGGACTCCTGGCCGGACTACCCGCACCACGGTCAGCTGCTGTCCTACTTCGAGCGGTACGCCGACCACTTCGACCTGCGTTCGCACATCTGGTTCGGCACCGAGGTGATCCGGGTCGAGCCCGTCGAGGGGGACCGGTGGGACGTGACCACCCGCTCCACCGGCGGGTACGGCCCCGAGCGCACCGCCCGGTACGCCGCCGTGGTGATCGCCAACGGCCACAACTGGTCGCCGAAGCTGCCCCGCTACGAGGGCCTGGAGGAGTTCCGCGGCGAGATCATGCACGCCTCGTCCTACAAGGACCCGGCGCAGCTGCGCGGTAAGCGGGTGCTGGTGGTCGGCGCCGGCAACACCGGCTGCGACATCGCCGTCGAGGCCGCCCAGCAGGCGTCGCGCTGCTGGCACTCCACCCGCCGGGGTTACTGGTACGCGCCCAAGTACGTGCTCGGTCGCCCCGCCGACCAGGTGAACGACACCCTCCTGGCGCTGCGGGTGCCGCTGCGGGTGCGGCAGTGGCTCTACCACTGGACCCTGCGGCTGACCGTCGGTGACCTGACCCGCTTCGGCCTGCCCAAGCCCGACCACCGGGTGTACGAGACGCACCCGATCGCGAACAGCCAGCTCGTGTACTACGTGGGCCACGGCGGGATCGGCCCCGTGCCGGACGTGGCCCGGTTCCACCCGTACGCGGTGGAGTTGGCCGACGGCCGCGAGATCGACCCAGAGGTGGTCGTCTTCGCCACCGGTTACCTGCCGCGCTTCGAGTTTCTCGACGCGTCGGTGTTCGGTGACAGCGCGGGCGCGGGCCGGCCCACGCTGTGGCTCAACGCGTTCACTCCGGGGCACCCGACCCTGGCCGTGGCCGGCCTGCTGCAACCGGACTCCGGGTTGTTCACCCTGTCGCACTGGCAGACGGTGCTCTTCGCCCGGCTGCTGCAGGCTCGCCGGGATCGGCCGGAACGGGCCACCGCGTTCGCGGCCCGGGTGCGGGACCGGGCGGGGGAGCGGTACTCCGGGCCGGTCAAGGACAGCAGCCGGCACTGGTTCGAGGTCGGGCACGCCGACTATCTGCGCGCCATCCAACGCGCCCTGGTCGAGCTGGAGGGCAAGTGAGCGCGAGGAGTGAGCTTGCGAGCCCCGCAGTCGCGAACGAAAGGCTGGCACGGTGAGCGCGAGTAGCGAGCTGCGGATCATGCGGGGTCGGGAGTGGTCCCGGCCGGTCCGGCCGGCCCGGCGGGAGGTGCTCAGCGCGGTCCCCGAACTGGAGCAGGGGCGGCCGCCGCTGCTGTTCGTACCCGGGTTCGGGCACGGCGCGTGGGCGTTCGCCGAGCACTGGTTGGGTCACGTGGCGTCGCGGGGGTTCCCGGCGTACGCGGTGAGCCTGCGCGGGCACGGTGGCAGCGAGCCGGCGCCGGAGGCGACGCTGAGGGCGTACGCCCACGACGTGGTCCAGGTGGCCGCGAGCCTGCCGCGGCAGGCGGTGCTGGTGGGGCACGGCGCCGGGGCGCTGGTGGTGGCACACGCGTTGGCCCGCTACCCGGCGCGGGGCGCGGTGCTGGTGGCGCCGGTCTTCGGCGGCTGGGGAGTGCTGGGCGCGGCGTTGCGCCGCAACCCGGCGGGTACGTTGCCGGCGGTGTTCGGCGGGCCGTTGCGGCTCAACCGGGGGCAGTTGTTCAGCCGCGAGTTGCCCGACGAGGAGGCCCGGCGGTATGTGGGACGCCTCGGTCGGGCGGGTCGGCGGGCCCAGTGGGCGCTGCTGGGCGAGCCGGAGGCCGAGCCGGCCGTGGGCGCGCCCCCGGTGTTGGTGCTGGGCAGCCCGGACGACCGGGTGGTGCCGGCGTCGACGTTGACCCGGGTGGCTCGCCGCTACGGGTCGGCCCCGCTGCTCTTTCCCGGGATGGGCCACGACCTGATGCTGGACGCGCGGTGGGCGGAGCCGATCGACGCGATCCTGGACTGGCTGGAGAAGGAGCCGGCGGCGCACTGAGCAGCCGGGCTGCCCGGCGGTCAGCCGCCGGCCTGGTGGCCGGCCGGGCTGCCCGTCGGGGTGGCCGGTCGGGGCACCCGAGCGGCACCGTCGGTGTCGGTGTCGGTGTCGGTGCCGGTCAGGCGACTGATCAGGGCGCCGCCCTCGTCCAGGGCACGCAGGTAGGAGCGGGCCCAGGCCCGGATGTCGTGCTGGTGCAGGTGGGCGCGCATGGCCCGCATCCGCTGCATGGTGTCGGCCGGGTCGGCCCGCAGCGCCGCGCGCAGCCCCTGTTTGAGCCCTTCCAGGTCGTGCGGGTTGACCAGGTACGCCTGGGACAGCTCGGCGGCGGTGCCGGCGAACTCGCTGAGCAGCAGTGCGCCGGTGTCGTCGACCCGCGCGGCCACGTACTCCTTGGCGACCAGGTTCATCCCGTCGCGTAGCGGGGTCACCGCCATCACGTCGGCGACCCGGTAGAGCGCGGCCAGCTCGGCCCGGTCGAAGGGCTGGGTGAGGTAGTGGATCGCCGGCTCACCGACCCGGCCGAACTCGCCGTTGATCCGGCCGACTTCGCGTTCGATGCGTTCGCGCAGGATCTGGTACTGGCCGACGCGTTCCCGGCTCGGCATGGCGACCTGCACCAGCACCGTGTCGCGGACCTTGACGTCGCCGCTGGCGAGCAACTCGCTGTACGCCTTGAGGCGCTGCTCGATGCCCTTGGTGTAGTCCATCCGGTCCACGCTGAGGACGACCTGCCGGGGATCGCCGAGGTCCTGACGGAGCCGGTGGGCCCGGGCGGCAACGTCCGGGCGGTCGGCGAGCGCGGCCATCTCGGCGGTGTCGATGGAGACCGGGAAAGCGCCGATGCGGACGACCCGGTCGTCGATGCCGATCCGCCGGTCGGTGGCCGGCAGCTCCAGCACCCGGGTCACCAACTGGGCGAAGTTGTGCGCCGCCTGCCCCCGCTGGAAGCCGACCAGGTCGGCACCGAGCATGCCGCGCAGCAGTTCGGCCCGGCGGGGCAGTTGCATGAACAACTCCGGCGGCGGGAACGGGACGTGCAGGAAGAACCCGATGCGCAGGTCCGGGCGGAGCGCGCGCAGCAGACCGGGGACCAGTTGCAGGTGGTAGTCCTGCACCCAGACCACCCCGCCCGGCTCGGCCACCTCCGCGGTCGCCTCGGCGAAACGCTGGTTGACCCGCTGGTACGCCTCCCACCACCGGCGGTGGTGTTGCGGCTGCTCCACCGAGTCGTGGTAGAGCGGCCAGAGGGTGGCGTTGGCGAACCCCTCGTAGTGGTCGCGCAGGTCTTCCGGGGTGAGCGCGACGGTGTGCATCCGCACGCCGTCCACGTCCGGCAGGGCGGGGGCCGGCCCGGTGCCACCGGCCCAGCCGACCCAGGTGGCCGGGGTGTGTCGCAGGAGCGGAAGCAGCGCGCTGACCAACCCACCTGGGCTGCGCCGCCACTCGCAGGCCCCGTCGGGGGCCTGGTTGTCGTCGATGGGGAGGCGGTTGGCCACCACCACGAGAGAACTCTGTCGCATCTCGGGCATTCCGATCAGCAGAGGACTGACCGCCGCGAGCAAGGAAAAACCGGTCAGTCAGCGGGGGAAGTGACGTACAGCGGTATTCCTACTGACAGTAAGTTACACCACTGTTACGCCCCCGGCGGGGCGCTGCTGTCTCGGGATGCGGGCCGACCGTCAGACGACGGCGCCGTTGTCCGGGTCGTCCTCGTCCTCGTCGCCGGGGCGCAGCCGCCAGATCAGCGTGACGAAACCGGCCAGGATGCCGGTGAACCCGAACAGCGTGACCGCCGAGCGGTCGATCGGGAGCAGCCACGGGAAGAGGAACAGCACGAACCCGACGACCACCCCGAGTACGCCGATCACCGCGTACTTGCTGACCCGCGGCAGCGGCGGCGGTGGCGGCGGGTGGTAGCCCTCGTCGTCCTCGTCGTCGGGCAGGTCGGCGCCGAAGGTGTCCAACCCGTCCAGCAGCGACGGCTCGTCCGGTCGGGTGCCGCGCCCCACCGAGATTCCGGAGATGTCCGTCGCGGACGGCAGCCGACGAACGTCGGTGGCGGTCGGACCCGGATCGTCGGTGCCGGAGCGGGTCAGCGACCCGGAGGTCGACTCGTCCCGGTTGTCCCGCTCGTCCACGTCCTCCGAGGCCGGCCACGGGTTGTCACCGGGCGTGGAGGTGGTGTGGAAGCCCGCCACGATGCGCGCCCACTCGGCGTCGATGTCCGGTTCGTCGCGAGCCGGTGGCTGCTCCGGAGTGGTCTCGTCGGCGAGCTGGGTCAGGTAGTCCCGGGCGGTGGTCAGGTGCGAGCGGTCGACGTAGAGCCGGTCGACCGGCCGGGCCGGCACCGTGGTGGTGCGGGTGACCGGATTGAGGTCGGCGGAGGGCTGGAGGTAGGCGGCGATCCCACCGGCGGCCAGCACGTCGAGCAGGTGCTCACCGACGCGCGGATCGACGTCGCCGACGACGGCGTACTCGTTCGCGTCGAGCCCGTTGTCCCGCCGTCCCCGGCGGGCCCCACCCGCTGACACCCGGACATCCCCCTTAACGCGCCTTCCGGCGCGGCCACCGCTGCCCTTCGGCGCCAGTCCGCACGCCGTGCTCTGAATCGTGACACGTCAGGGCATGGTTCCGGGAGTGCGTTGTGTCGCGTCTTCCAAAGTCACGGCTGCTCCCGCAGGTCGCGGCGGGGCTCCTTTGTCCGTTTTTGCTAATCCTTGCCAACAGGAGGTCTCCGGGGATGGCGCTTGTCGCCGACTCGCCGACCGCCCGCATGATCTCGCTGTGACCGCGGTGCCAGGTCAGGTCGGGAGCGGGACCGTCGGGGCCGGAGTGGGAGACGAAGCCGCCGTCGAATGGCCCAACCGACGCGGACCCCGACCCCGTGATGGCGGTTCATGGACCGCAGCGGGGCCGAGCCGTCTGAACGGCTCGGCCCCTTCGAGCAAGTACCCAACTGCGGCAGCCCGCCTCCGACCCCCGCCAGTCGGCTCTGCCCGGCGCCCTGGTGCTTAACCGGTGTCATGGTCGTTCGACGCGGTACTGCTCCACGAGACCGTCGTGCAGGCCATCAGGGAGATCGGTATCCGTGAGCAGGTCGATGGACCACGGCACCGGACACGGGCCCGGGTGGACGTCATCAGGGCACAGCAGGGCCGCGATCTGGTCCACCAAGGCGCGGGCGTCTTCTGCGCTCGCATAGATGCCGACGCGAAGTTCCCAGATGGACGGTTGCCCGACCATGCCGCCTCCTTTGGGGGAGTTGCCGCCGAGGAGCCAGGCTACCGGGTCAGACCGGGTGACAGTGCCGCTTGTAGTGACCCGGCGGCACCTTGCGGTTGGCGTCCTTCTCGGCGTTCAGTTTGGCGCTGTTGTACGTCGTTCCGGTGCCAGTGCCGTAAATGACGTCCACGACGGTGGTGTCCTTGATGCGGACCACGTGGCAGCGGACGGTCACGGTGTATCGGGCCAGGGTTTCCGAGACCGCGGTCGTCGATGTTCCTGCACGGTCCGCATGGGCCGCCGTGATCGGTTCAGCGGCTGATGCTGGGCCGCCGGCGAACGCCATGGCGGCTGACGCCACGATAGGAAGCAAGGCCGCAGCTAGCTTTGGCGTACGTTTCATGGAACGTCTCCTTCAACCTTCTGACGCCGGGGATGTGGGCTGAACGACTGCATTACGGTCGCCATTCGATGCTGCTGGCTCCACCGACGCCGAAGATGCAAGGACCGGCTTGAAGCCGTTGGGTCGGATTGCCGGCCTTCGGCGCCGCCCATCCGGAGTACTTGTCGGGCGCGCCGTTGCAGTCCGCCCGCAGTCGGACCTGTCCCCCGTAGACGCGGCACCAGGTGTAGGCGTACTGGCCGGTCGTGTGGATGCGCGGGCAGTCGACGTCAGGGCCGGCGGCCTGCGCCGCCGCCGAAGTCACGGACATGGTGACCGTCGCGGTTGGCGCATGTGCCGAGGCCAGTGCCGGTGCGGGTGCCAGTACGGCCAAGCCGAGCGTGAGTGTGGCGGCAGCGCCGAGAGTTCTTAGCTTCATTCCAGATCCAATCTGTGATCTCCGCCGATTACTGCGACAGCCTCCGCGGCGGGACGGCGGCTGTCGCAATCAGCTTTCGCAGGGGCGGCGCAGTCGGACAAGCGAAAGCCTGTTCGGAACCATTCGGAACAAGTGATCGAACAGTTCCGTCCGGGCGTCCCACTCGGAAGAGCGCCCTACCTTGACCCGGGCTCGACCGCGAATATCTACGGCGGAGTGAAGGCGTGGCACATGGGCCTGCCACGCATTGAGTGGTCGAGACGAATCTGTCCCGGGCCTCAGCCCGCTGCCCTGCCGGCCCCGTCGCGCGGGTCCTCAAAGCCGCCTGCGGCATGCAAGGGGTAGGGGAGTCGAGTCGATACGTCCGCCACGAGCTTCGTCCGTTGTGGTGAGAGCGCTCGCTTCGTAGGCTCGTCGGCGACGACGGCTGGCGCTGTCGCGAGCACACCATGGGAAGGGACGCCGGTGCTCTACTGGCTGCTGAAGTACGTCATCCTCGGTCCGCTGCTCAAGCTGATCTTCCGCCCGCAGGTGGAGGGCCTGCGCAACGTCCCGGCGACCGGTCCGGTGATCCTGGCGAGCAACCACCTCTCCTTCTCCGACTCGATCTTCACGCCGTTGATCACCGCCCGGAAGGTCACCTTCGTCGCCAAGGCCGAGTACTTCACCGGCAAGGGAATCAAGGGCTGGCTGACCAAGATGTTCTTCGTGGGCACCGGCACGATTCCGGTGGACCGCTCCGGCGGCCGGGCCGCGCGTGCCGCCCTGGACACCCAGTTGCAGGTGCTGCGGGCCGGGGGAGTGGCCGGCATCTACCCCGAGGGCACCCGCTCCCCGGACGGACGCCTCTACCGGGGCAAGACCGGGGTGGCCCGGCTCGCCCTGGAGAGCGGCGCGGTGGTGGTGCCGGTGGCGATGCTCAACGCCGACGAGATCCAGCCCCCGGGCAAGCTCATCCCCAAGATCGATCGGGTGCGGATCCGGTTCGGGGCGCCGCTGGACTTCTCCCGCTACGCCGGGCTGGCCGGCGACCGGTTCGTCGAGCGCGCGGTCACCGACGAGATCATGTACGAGTTGATGGAACTCTCCGGCCGGGAGTACGTGGACGTCTACGCCCAGAAGCTCAAGCAGCCCGTCCCGACGCCGCTGGCCGCCTGAGCCACCGCCGCCGGCCCCGGCCGGCGGTCAGGGCAGGTGGAGCAGGGCGGGGGCGTGGTGGCGGTCGGCGAAGTCGTGCAGGCGGGCCCGGGTCGCCTCGGCAG
Source organism: Micromonospora sp. NPDC047753 (assembly GCF_040642735.1). Classification (NCBI taxonomy): domain Bacteria; kingdom Bacillati; phylum Actinomycetota; class Actinomycetes; order Micromonosporales; family Micromonosporaceae; genus Micromonospora; species Micromonospora sp. NPDC047753. Next base: position 11,671 of record NZ_JBEYSL010000109.1, read on the forward strand.
CGGGTGGGTCCGTCTCGGAAAGCGGCCCGATGGCCAGCGCCAGCGTGATGATCTCGTCGGTCACGTCGCTCATCCGGGCGTAGCTCGCCGCCGCCGAGCGCAGCAGGTTCGCCGCCGTCGAGGGGTCCCCGGCGTGCCGGGCCAACGTGGCGTCGGCGACCTGACCGGCCGCGTGAGCCCACGGGGTCGTCCGGGGCGCCCGGTCGAGCAACTGTCGGACCAGCCGGGCGGCGTCCGCGCCGAGCACCCCGGCGACGTGCCCGACGGCCGGCACCCACTCCGCGAACGGAATCATCCGGGTCCGTTGCCAGTCCTCGTCCAGCTCCGTGAGCAGCGCCATCGCCTCGTCACGGCGGCCCTGCGCCGCCCGGCAGAGGGCGGCGTGCGCCAGGGTGGAACGCAGCACCCGGTGGAATCCGGTACGCCGCGCCGCGACCAGCGCCTGCTCGACCAGATCCCCACCCGGTGCGTCCGACCCCGCTGTGTCGTCAGGCCCGTCGGGTCCGACCAACTCGGCTCCGGCCAGACCGCGCATCCAACCCGAGACCGCCACGATGTGCAGATCCCACTCCGCTGTCGGCCGCCGGGTCGACTCCGCCGCCATCGCCAGCGCCGCCGTCCAGTCACCCGCGTAGTACGACCGCGCCCACTGGTCGGCGAAACTCGTGGCCAGGCTGTGCTCGCCGCCCAGGTCGAGGGTGAGCTGCTCGTCGACCAACCGGGCCGAGCCGGCCAGGTCGCCCTCCTCCTGCAACGCCCAGGCCAGGTTCTGCACCGCCCGGCGGCGACTGGTCAGCCGCTCCACCCGGCAGTGCTCGGTCACCTCCGCCAGCTCCGGGAACGCCTCGGCGGAGCCGGCCAGGTAGCGCGCCACGGCCAGGGTGATCCGCGCGTTGGCCTGGACCTCGCGCAGCTGGAGCCGCTCGGCGAGGGACGCCGCCGCCCGCGCCGCGGTGCACGCCGGCTCGGTCTCCGCGTTGAGCATGTGCACCCGGGCCAGCTCCAGCAGCGCGCCCGCCTTCTCCTGACTGTCCGGCAGGTCGCCGTAGATGCCGATCGCCTGGTCCAGGCAGTGCAGGGTCGCCGACCGGTCGGCCCGGCTCCAGGCGGCGGTGGCGAGCAGCGTCCAGGCGCGCGCCGCACCCGTCCGGTGGCCGCTCGTGGTGAGCCGCGCGGCCAGCCGGGAGAGGACGTCCGTGCCCCCCGCCACCAGGAAGGCGTCCCCGTCCCGATAGAACGCCAGCTCGGCGTCGAACAGCTCCAGCGCCGGGTCCGCCTCGACGTCCAGGGCCAGCGCCCGGCCGACCAGCGCGGCGGCGGTGTCCAGCGCGTGCAGCTCGTACGCGCGGCGGGCCGCCTGATGCAGCGCGGCCCGTGCCGACGGGGCGTAGGGGGCGGTGTCCAGCCCGACCGTACGGGCGATCTCGTGGGCCGCCCAGCGATGGTTGGCCAACACCTCGGCCAGGTCGTACTGCCGGCCGTCGGTGAGCTGTGCCATCCAGTCGGCGGTGCGCTGGTGGCGCAGCACCCGTTCGGCCCTGGGCAGTCGCTGGTAGCAGACGTCGCGTACCAGGATGTGCCGGAACCGGTACTCGGACTTCCCGGGCATCGTCGACGTGCTCTGCTCGTACACCAGGTCGCGACGTTGCAGGCGGTCCAGCGCGCGCTCCACCCACTCCACCGGCCGTCCCAACGCCATGGCGACCGGCCCGGCCCAGAACACCACGCCGACCACGGCGGCGGCCTGGAGCACCGCCCGGTCGGCCGGGTCCAGCAGGTCGAGCCGGTTGGCGATGACCGCCTGCACGGTGCGGGGCATCTCCGCGCCGCCGTCGAGGTCGGGGTGGGCGGTCGAACCGACCGCGTCGAGCAGGCCGCCGTCCAGCAGCATCCGGGCGTACTCCTGGGCGTAGAGCGGGTTGCCGTCGGCGAACTCGATCAGCGGGGTACGCGAGCTGGACGGCAGCGTCGCCTGCCCGAGGAGCAGCGAGTAGAGCGTGTCGATGTCTGTGTCGTGCATCGGCGGCACCGAGATGGACATCGCACCACTGATCGTGCCGGTCCAGGCCGGGTGCCGCTCCCGCAGCTCCGGCCGGGCGGTCGCCACGACCAGCAGCGGTACGCCGCGGGCTGACGCGCCCAACTGCTCGACGAAGGCGAGCATCTGCTGGTCCGCCCAGTGCATGTCCTCGAAGACCAGCACGGTCGGGCCGGTCGTCGCCAGGGTGATCAGGAACCGCCGCCAGGCGGCCTCGGTCTCACCGGGGGTGAGCCGTTCACCGGGTACGCCGATCAGCGGGCCGAGCGCCTCGGCCAGCCGGGTCGCGTGCGGGTCGGCGAGCTGTCCCAGCCGGGACCGTAGCCGTTCGCGCAGCGCGGTCGGGCCGTCGACCTCCGGCACGCCCACCCAGGTCTTCACGATGTCCGACAGGGCGGCCCAGGTGACGTTCTCGCCGAACGGCGGGCACTGCCCGACGAGCCAGGTGATCGGCGGGCCGGGCAGGCTGCCGGCGTGCCGGGCCAGCTCGCGCAACAGCCGACTCTTGCCCACCCCGGCCGGGCCGAACACCGTCACCAACTGGGACGTCCGTTCGGTCACCATCCGGTGCAGCGCGTTGACCAGCAGGCCGCGTTCGTGCTCCCGGTCCACCATCGGGGTCAGCTCGGCGCCGCGCGGGTCCCGGTGTGGTCGCACCTGGACGGCCAGCCAGATCCGGCTCACCGCGGACCGGCCGCGCAGGGTGACCGGTGCTTGGTCCGCGTACTCCATCTCGTGTCGGGTGGCCGACCAGGTGCTCTCGTCGACCACGACACCGCCCGGCGGGGCGAACCCCTGCAGGCGGGAGGCCGTGTTGACCACGTCTCCGGTCACGAAGGCCTGCCCACCGTCGCGGGTGGCGGAGAGGTCGACAAGGGCCTCGCCGGTCGCGATGCCGACCCGGAAGCTCAGCGGGGCCTGCGGACCGGCGGGCTGGCGGGCCAGGTTCCGTTGCAGCTCCAGGCCGGCGCGGACGCACCGCAACGCGTCGTTGTCGGTGGCCACCGGCGCGCCGAACAGCGCCATCGCCGCGTCGCCAATGTACTTCTCGACCACCCCGCCGTACTGGTGCACGATCCGGCGCACCGTGGCGAAGTAGGTCTGCTGCAGACTGCGGGCCTGCTCCGGGTCGGCCCGCTCCGCGTAGCTGGTGAAGTCCACGATGTCGACGAAGAGCACGCTGACCTGACGCCGGTCCTCCTGCACCGCGACGGCGTGGTCGCGCAGCGGTTGACCACAGCTGGTGCAGAAGTTGACCTCGGTGCTGTTGGCGTGCCCGCAGTGCGCACAGTTGACCCCCAGCGGTTGGCCGCACCCGCCGCAGAAGCGGTCGTCCGGCCCGGCCGCGCGCGCGCAGTGTCCACACTTGAGGTCGATGTTCAGCTCCGTGGGCGAAAGAGGTCAGTATCGCGGCCGGTCGGCCAGTCGGGTACCCGACGTGCGGACGGGCAACGGCATCGATCGGTCGGGGTTAGTGTTCCGTACCAGGAAGTTTCATGTCAGGGAGAGTTCCGTGCAGGTACGACTGTCCGCCTCGTGGACCGATCCGGGTGGCACGCTTTGGGCGCCGGGCGACACGATCGACGTCGATGCGGTCACTCTCGCCGAACTGGAGGAGCAGGGCATGGTGGAAGAGCCTGAGGGTCAGTCGGGCGGGTCGGGGGAGACCACGACCACCTCGTCGAGCACGTCCACGGCTGGTAAGCCGACCGATCCGAAGAAGATCGGGCCGGGGCCGGGTGCGCCGCCGGCCGACAGCACGGAGAACTGATCGCCCGGGTGCGGTCGGCGGGCCTTTGGTCCGCCGAC
>NZ_JBEYSL010000110.1:0-15492 GCF_040642735.1 Micromonospora sp. NPDC047753
CATCTCGCCACCTGCTGGGCGTGCGCGGCCGAGTTGGAGACGATGGTGCCGGTCGTCGGGCTGCTCTCCGACATCGACGGCGAGACGATGATGGCGCTGGAACAGACGGCGACCGACCCGGCCCTGCTGGACCGGACGCTCGGCGCGGTCCGGGCCGACCGGCGACGTAGCCGGTTTCGTCACCTGCTCGCGACGGCCGCCGCAGTGGTGGTCTTCGGCGGTCTGACCGGGTACGGCTTCGTCAGCGTGACCGGCAACGAGCAACCGCCGGGGGTGCTCGCCGAGTCGACGCCGAGCGCGCCCAACGACCCTCCGACGAGCGTGCCGACGGCCGCGCCGAGCGGCCCGGGTGTGGGCGGCACCGAGGTGGAGGGCGACCAGGTCGAGGCGACCGACCCGACCACCGGTGTGCAGACCACCATGTTCCTGGTGACCAAGGACTACGGCACCCGGATCAATTTCAGCCTGCGGAAGCTGCCCGGTCCACGCGTCTGCCGACTGGTGGTCGTACGCAAGAACGCCACCACCGAGGTCATCTCGACCTGGTCGGTGCCGGAGGGCGGCTATGGCACCAACACCCGGCCGCAGGGTCTCGAACTGAGCGCCTCGACGTCGGCTCTGCCGAAGGACATCAAGCAGCTCCAGGTGCAGTCGGTGGATGCCAACGGCGTGGCGAGTCCGCTGGTCACCGTACCCATGTAAGCGCGCCTACCGCATCGGCGCCGGTCATTGTCACAATGACCGGCGCCGATCTGTCGTTACGTGAAGAGTCCCTCGCGGGTGCGTACGCATGGCGGCCGTAAACGGTTCATTCGATTTAAGTGAAATTGACCACTGTTACTACTTCAACCTTGACAGCCCAACCGCCGTACCTATGGGTGAACTGTCAAGAATGAGGAGGGCACGTGGCACAGATGAAGCGGACCGTCATCGTCGCGAGCGCGATGGTCGCACTAACGGCCTGCGCTCCCGCGGGTTACGACGGGGCGAACTCGAGCGCGGCTGAGCCGGTCGCCGTCGCCGCGGCCGAGCCCACCGCGACGGTTGAACCTGAGGCCTCGGCTTCCGCGGAGGCGCCCGCCGCCGACGCCCCGCCCGCGGACGTCGACCTGACCGAGAAGTTGGTCGGCAAGAGCGTCGCCCGGATGGGCAAGGTGGTCACCGACCAGGACGGCTGGATCCTGTACCGCTTCGACAAGGACACCGCCGACCCGCCGTCGTCGAACTGCGTCGACAAGTGCGCCGAGGTGTGGCCCCCGGCGCTGACCGACGGCAACCCGGAGCTCACCGGCGTCTCGGACGACAAGGTCAGCAGCGTGACCCGGCAGGACGGCACCCGTCAGCTCACCGTCGGCGGCTGGCCGGTCTACCGCTACATCGGTGACAAGAAGCCCGGCCAGTGGAAGGGCCAGGCTGTCGGTGGCACCTGGTTCGTGGTCCAGCCGGACGGCAAGAAGAACCTGAGCTGCCTGCCCAAGGGCACGCCGAAGGCGGTCGCACCACCGGCGGACAGTGGCTCGAACGACGCAGGCGGCTCGGGCTACTCGTACTGAGCCTGGTCGCCCACGAGGGCACGGTGGTCGGTCGTTGCCGGGGAGGGCGCGACCGGCCACCGCCGTGTCCGGGGTGGGTCAGGCCCGTTCCCACGGGCTCGGCACCGGGAAGTACGTCTCCAGGAACGGGATGAGCAGCGCCATCTGCGCCTCGAGGTCCTCCTCGACGGAGAACGCGTCGTTCAGGCAGAACACCTGCCGATCCCGACGGGCGAGCAGGTGCGCCAACCGGGCGGGCGTGTCCGGGTGGGACAGCTCGGCGATGGTGTACCGCAGGTTGCCCGGTGCCGCGCGACCGGTGTGGAACGCGTAGTAGTGGTGCAGCGACGAGGCGACCGACAGGTCGTCCATGCTGCGGAACTGACTCGCCGCGGTCCGCCGGTACTGCTGCGGGAACGTCTGCTCGATCTCCTGGAGCACGCTTCGCCGCAGCGCGTGCGGCATGTGCTTCATCTTCTGGGTCAGCACGGTGCCGAACCGCTCCGCGATCAACGCCCGGTTGTTCTTCCCGGCCGCCGACGACGGAATGTCCCCGGCGGCGGGCGGGCCCGGCGGCACCAGCGCCGGCGACGGAAAGAACCGGGAGATGCCGTTGGCCAGGAAGAAGTCCTGGGGCAGCACCTCGGTGCCGAGGAAGACGTCGTCGTTGAAGTACAGGAAGTGCTCGGAGAGCCCGTCGATGTGGTGCAGCTGACTCTCGATGGCATGCGAGTTGTACGTCGGCAGCACCGTCGGATCGGTGAAGATCTCCCGATGGCTGACCACCCGCAGCCCGCTGGCGGACGGGTCCAACCAGGCCGGCACCTGGTCGTCGGTCACCACGTAGACATGGCGCACCCAGGGCGCGAACAGGTGCAGTGATCGGAGCGAGTAGCGCAACTCGTCGCGGCTGAGGAAGCGGGCAGCGCTCGCCGCCTCCGCGTGGTACGGCACCCCGGCCACCTCTGCCCGTCGGCGCAGCCAGGCCGGGTCGGTGCCGTCGACCCAGGTGTAGACCACGTCGACCGGGAACGGCACGTCGTCGGGGCGCGGTGCGGCGAACTCCGGACGCGTCCAGGCGGTCGCGGGTGCGGCGGCGGGTGCCAGGCCGGTGAACCGCGACTCCGGTACGAGGACCAGCGGCGCCGCCACGCTCACCTGTTCGGCGACGGCGTTGGGCCGCGGGGCGACGAGGGTGTCACCGTCCCGGGTCCAGAACTCGACGTCGCACCCGTACGCCTGCCCCAGCACCAGCCGCCGCTGGGGGTCGGTCCAGTACCAGGTCAGCCGCAACACCGCGGCGTCGGCAAGCCGGTCCCAGGTCTTCGGTTCGAAGCCGGCCGCCGGCTGCCCGGTGTCGTTCGGCACGCCGACGTAGCCAGGGACCCGACCGCAGGCGGCGGCGAGTGCGGCGTACGCCCGCGTGCGGTGCGCGTCGTCGACGGCGACGACCGACGAGCGGTGGGTTTCGCCGCGTACCCGGAAGTGGGGTACGCCGGCCTCGTCGAGCGCCGCCGTCACCGCGGTGAGGTTGTCCAGTCGTGCCAGCAGGGGGGTGACCGCCCCGATCCGGGCCACCCTGGGTCCCCGGTCGGCGGTGACGACAACCCGGTCCGCGCCGGCCAGCAACTCCGGCTGGCGGCGGGCCAGCCGTTCGCCCCGGCGCTCGGAGAGGTGCCCGTCCCGCGCGGCCCGGGCGACCCACTGCTTGAGCTGGTGCCGGGCCCGGGGGCTCACCTTCGTCGCGATGGCCCGCCGGGTCTGCGGGCTCAGCACCCGGCGGTACACCTCCACGAACCCGGTGGGTTCGGCCAGCGCCCGGGCTGGCTCCCCCGGTGGGGGCGTCGGGCCGCTCACCGCTGCGGGCCCGGCAGCGCCGCGATGGCGGTGGCCACCCGCTGGGAGTTGTTGCGGTCCTGGGTGACGAAGAAGTCCGTCGCCCGGCGGGTGTACTCCTCCTCACGGACGCACCCGTTCTCCAGGTACCGGATGATCGCGTCCACCGTCTCCGACGCGGTCTCGCAGACCGGGCCGAACCCGTCCTCCCGATGCTCGAAGTACCCCAACTTGTAGCCGCCGATGGTCCAGAACTCCTCGGCGTCGAACTGCGCGTAGATCAGCGGGGTGCCGAGGTAGGCGACGTCGCAGGCCGTGGAGGAGTAGTCGGTGATGAACAGGTCGCACTGGCGCAGCGCGTCCTGCACCGTCCGGCTGGTCTGGTCCGCCATGGCGAAGCAGTCGTCGGTCGGCACGAGCCCGGCCAGCAGCGAGCGCATCTCGTAGTGCGGCAGGAGTTCGAGGGTGTACCCGTACTGCCGCAGCGCCTGCCGCAGCCGCTCGTCACCGAACAACCCGGCGAGGAACATCTGGTATGCGGAGCCTTCGAAGGCGACGCGAGGCCGGGCCGCCTTGTTGTACGACGGGGTGACGAGGTAGGTGCGCCAGGTCGGCATGAACAGGATGCGACGGTGGCCCCGGTCCGGGATCAACGCGTCGAAGCGGGGTAGGCCCGTGTTCGCCACCATGTCGCCGTAGTCGAGGTCCTTCGCCACGTACTCTGCCTCGCGGTCGGCCGAGGTCACGAAGAGGTCGAAGGAGGCCCGGCCACGGTGCACACCGGCGCTGACGTCCTTCTCGATCACCCCGTGGTCGAGGAACACCCGGGTGGGGGCGATCCGCCAGTTCAGGTGCTTGAGGAAGGGCGACCGCTCCCAACTGGACGGCAGCATGTAGGAGTCGATGTCGTACGAGTTGATCAGCTTGGTGGCGTGCAACATCAGGAACTTGTGTCGCAACGACCCGTGCGTGACCACGTTGCCCAATCCCTGCAACCGGGGCCGGTCCGGGCTCTCCTTGGCCAACAGGTAGTAGACGTTGCGCCGACGCTCCACCTGCCGCAGGTGCCGGAACAGGTGCGAGGAGTTGTCCTGCGCGGTGTCGGTGCGCTCGCCGACCAGCCACACGTCGCGTCGGCTCATCAGCGGCGCGGTGAGCGTACGCAGCAGCCGCTCTTTCCAGAACGGGCCCCGGGAGGCCGCGTGCCGCAGGTCCTTGCGGAGCATCAGGCGTCGCCACCGGCGCTGTCCAGCCACCCCGGCCTTGCGCTGGACCAGCAGCTCCGCGTTCTCCCGCCCACTGAACGTGGGCAGGACCCGGGTGTTGCCGGCCAGCTTCAGGGTCGCGTCACGCAGGTAGGCCGCCGAGATCAGGCAGTGCCGGGAGGCCTGCCCGGTCGCGGTCAGGAACACCAGCCGCAGCGCGTGCTGGCCGCCACGCAGTTTGCTGATCGGCAGCTCCGCCGAGAAGCCCGACCACTCCCGGTCGTCGTCTCCGGCCTTGAGGTCCGCCCGTCGTTCAGCGGTGACCGGCACCGTGAGGCTGCTGCCCCGCACCCGCAGCCCCATCGGCGTGCTCAGCGGCGCACGCATCGGCAGACCGTTGACCACCAGGTGTCCGGAGACCTTGAGCGTCTCCCCCGAGGACGTGAGCCGCGTCTGCTCCAGCCGCACCCCGACCGCTGTCACCTTGGTCAGCGGGAGCAGCGCCGGCGTCACCGGGTAGTCGAGGTGCAGGTCACCGCCGCAGGCGACGACCCCCCTCAGCCGCTGCCAGGGACGCGCGAACAACTCGAAGTCGTACAACTTGAACGCCAGGTACGGGACGCGGTGCCGGGTGTCGATCGTCCAGTGGGCGATGAAGGCGGGATCGATGTCCTGGTAGATCCGGGTGCACTTCTCGAAGATCTTCCACAGGTCGGCGTCCTCGAAGAGGGTGTGCGCCCGCATGGCGAAGCCCTGGTAGCTGCGGACGAGCCACCGTTCGAGCACCTCGCGGCGGAACACGTCCAGGTCGGGCCGCAGGTCGGCCAGGGTCTCGCACAGCTCCAGGTGATCCCAGAAGTTCTGCTCCCGGACGAAGAGGTTGTCCATGATGGAGCTGCTGACCGCGCGCTTGCGGTACTGGTAGACCACCGTGTCGACCAGGGCGATGCGCTCGGCCTTGAGCAGCATCGGGATGGCCAGGAACGCGTCCTCGAAGTGGACCCCCTCGCGGAACCGGAAACCGTGCCGGCGCAGTTGGACGAGGTCGTACAGCTTGTGGCACGGGCCGGCGTCGAAGATCAGATCTGGCGCGTCGACGACGGACTCCAGCAGCCGGTCACCCTTGCCGAACGGCTTCTTCCACAGGAACGCGGTCGGCTTCGGGAAGGTGTCCATGTCGCCGACGGCGATGCTCGCCCGGTGGGTCACGATCGCCTTGAGCAGCACCTCGATGGCGCGCGGTGGCAGCAGGTCGTCGGAGTCGACGAACGCCACGTACGGCGTGTCGGCCAGGTCGAGCGCCAGGTTGCGGGCCGCCCCGGGCCCGCTGTTGGGCTGTTGCAGGGCGGTCACGTTTGGGTGCTCGGCGGCGAACTGCTTGGCCAGCAGGTCGGAGCCGTCGGTGCTGCCGTCGTCGACCAGGATGACGTGGCACTGGCCGAAGACGGTCTGCGCCGCGATCGACCCGAGTGTCTCGGGCAGGTAGTCCACCACGTTGTAGACCGGAACGATGATCGTGACCTGCGGGGCGGGGTCTACCACTCTGGGCTCCACTGGAGAGGGTGCGGGAAACGCGGGGGGAACATCGGCGCGTCGGTCGGGTGCGGGCTCACTCGTCGCGCCCGAGCAGGACGGCTTTGAAGTCGCTGACCGTGTTGAGCATGTTGTTGGGCATGGTGGGCGCGTCGACCGGGGCGCGTCGACGGGCATCCAGCACCGGGCGGTACGAACGCCGCCACAGCTCCCCCGCGCCCACGTTCCGCCGCTCCGCCACCACGTCGTCCGGCAGCTCGAACGGGGCGGGGAAGGGCAGGTAGCGCGGCAGGAAGTCGGCCAGCATCCGCTCCTGCTCGGCGAACGACAGCGGGTCGGAGTCGGTGTCGTTGAGGCAGAACACGTCGCGGTTGCGACGAGCCAGCAGCTCGGCCAGCCGGGCGGGGGTCGAGGGGTGACCCAGGTCGGCGTACTCGTACTCGATGTCGCCGGGGACGGCCTGCGCGGTCAGGAACGCCCAGTACTGGTGCAGCGACGACGGGATGGACAGGTCGCCGTGGTGCCGGAACCGGTGCCGCGCGGTGGCCGCCACCTCGTCCGGAAGCGTGCCCTCGATCTGCTGCATGATGCTGCGGCGCAGCGCGAACGGGGTGTGCTTCATCTTCTGCGTGATGGTCACGCCGAACTGCCGTTGGATGTGCCGACGGTTGTTCTTTCCGGCGGCCTTCACCGGCGGGTCCTCCGGCTTCGCCTCCCCCAGGCCGAACTGGGCCGGCGAGGGGAAGAATTTGGCGATCCCGTTGGCGTGGAAGAAGTGGTTCGGCAGCAGCGGACGACCGAGGAACACGTCGTCGTTGAGGTAAAGGAAGTGTTCGGCCAGTCCGTCGATGCGGTGCAGTCGGGACTCGATGGCGTGCGAGTTGTACGACGACCGGCCACCGAGGTCGGCGAAGAGCTCGGCGTGCGAGATGATCGTGATCATCGGATGGCTCGGGTCGAGCCAGCTCGGCAGTTGGCTGTCGGTGATCAGGAAGATCCGCCGCAGCCAGGGCGCGAAGCTGTGCAGCGACCGCATCGAATACCGCAGCTCGTCGCGGTTGTGGTAGCGCGAGGAGTTGGCCGCGACCGCGTGCAACGGGTCGCCGGGGGTGCCGAGCGCCATCGACTTGCGCTTGAGCCACTGCGGGTCGGAGCCGTCCACCCAGGTGTAGACGGCGTCGATCGGGAAGCCGATCCGGTCCGGCGCCCGGACGGCCAGATCCCGGCGGGTGCCGTAGGTGTGGTCGTCGGCTTCGGGCACGAAGTGGCTCATCAGCGCCGCCGCCACCCGGACCGGCTGGGCCCGGGCGGGAGCCTCGTCGACGACCCCGTTGCGCCGGGGAGCGCGGACCATGTCTCCGTGCTGACTCCAGAACTCGATCTCGCACGCGAACTGGGCACCGAGGACGACACCGGCGCGGGCGTCGGTCACCGGGAAGCAGACCTGGATCACCTCGGTCGGGGCGCCGTCCGGTTGATCGCGACGGGGCTGGACCTGCACCACCCGGACGTCCGCGCCCGACAGTTCCGGCGCGGAGCGGATCAGGCGTCGTACCGCCGTCCGCTGGTCGTTGAGGACCGCGACGGTGCTGCGCAGGTGGTCGTCGTTACGAATGCAGTGGTATTCGATGCCAGCGGCGTGCAGCGCCGTGGTGACGGCGGTGAGGTTTCGGTGCCACTGCTGCAACGGGGTCGCCGTGGCGACGACCTCGGCCCGGGTCCGAACGCCGCCGTCGGTCACTGCCACCCGGGCACCGAGGTGATGCACGGTGTCGCTGCCGCGCGGGCGGGAGAGCGTCTGCACCAGGCCGATCCGCCGGTGTGCGGGCAGCAGACCCAGCAGCCGTCGCCGTGCCGACGACGGCAGGAGTCGATAGATCTTCAGGGCGATCATGCGCTGGGCCGCCGTCCGCTCGGGACGGCCGCCTCGTCAGCGGGCACCCGTCAGCCCTGCGGACGGGCAGCAGGGTGAAATCCCACTCGCGTTGATTCGACACAGACTCGCGCAGCCATCACTGCATGCCCTTCCACAGATCCCCCGTTGACACTGCGCAGGTGGCCCGAGGCACTCGTTTACCTGCAGGCCATCAAACAACCACATGATCGATACCTGACCCACCGCCAAAAATGGCATAAGGGCGGTATGCGAGGGTTCGCCGAGATAATCCTGGCCGTTCGGGTGATCAACCACACCGGGAAAGTCGGCCGAACGTACCCCCGCGAAGCTCCTCAACCCCGGGCGGAACCGATACGGCCGCTCGTCAGCCCGCACGTGACCTGGCACAGTAGCGGGGTGACCGAGACCGGACCCGCCGCGACCAGGGTGCTGCACCCACCGGTCGGCTACCGGCTGATCGCCTCGGTCCGCGCCCTCACCTTCAGCCCGTACGACCCGTGCGCCCGGCTGGCGGCCGGCACCTTCTGGTGGGCCACCCGCACCCCGGACGGTCCGGCCACGCTCGCGCTGCGACCGGCCGGCGGCGAGTTGCTCGCGGAAGGGTACGGGCCCGGCGCCGAGCACGTCCTCGCCCGCGCCGACGCGATCGCCGGGCTGCGCGACAACCTGACCGGCTTCACCGACCTGGCCGCGGCGCACCCGCTGGTCGCCCGGCTGGCCCGGGAGCACCGGGGGCTGCGGATGCCCGCCACCGGGGAGGTCTTCCCCCGACTGCTGCGCGCGGTCTTCGAGCAGAAGGTCACCGGCAAGGAGGCCTACCGGGCGTACGCGGCGATGGTGCGGCACTTCCGGGAGCCGGCTCCCGGCCCGTTGCAGCCGCTGCTCCTTCCGCCCGAGGCCGCCACCGTCGCCGCAGCCCCGTACTGGGTGTTCCACCCGTTCGGGGTGGAGCAACGCCGAGCCGACACGCTCCGTCGCGCCGCCGCGCTCGCCGACCGCCTGGAGCGCAGCACCGACGCAGCCGACGCCACCCGCCGGCTGACCGCGATCCCCGGCATCGGACCGTGGACGGCCGCGGAGGTGGTCCGGATCGCGTACGGCGACCCGGACGCGGTCAGCGTCGGCGACTACCACATCCCGAACACGGTGGCCTGGGCCCTCGCTGGCGAACCGAGGGGCGACGACGCCCGGATGATGGCCCTGCTGGAGCCGTTCCGAGGTCACCGGGGCCGGGTGTGTCTGCTGCTGGAGGCGGCCGGCATCCGGGCACCGAAGTACGGCCCCCGCGCCCCGATCCGCTCGTTCGCCCGGTTCTGAGTCGCTGCGGCGCGAGGGCGTTCAGCGACCCGCGCACAGCCGACGCAGGGTACGGCCGAGCCACCAGGCGTACGTGTGCTGCACGGCCCTCACCGCCGGGCCGCCGGCGCGGGTGAACCAGCGGTCCGGAAGGCTGAACGCGCGGACCTCGAACCAGACCGCGCCGGCGTCGTCGCGGACGACCTCGAACGCCTCCTCACCCCGCTCCGGATGCCCGGGCAGGGTGCCGTAACCGAAACCGGCGAGCGTTGGTGAGTCCACGCTCCAGACCACCCGGCACGGCCCCCAGAGGCGGGCCGGGCCGACGCCGAGGCCGGAGGCCACCAGCACACCGGTGGTGGCCCGCGGCGCGTCGGTGCGGATACGGACACCGGCGGCGCGGTGCAGCCGCCAGCTCAACACCGCGTCGGCTGCGGTCTCGAAGCAGCCGCCGGGCAACGGATACCGGTGGCGCAGGTGGTGGTACCCGCCGGGCAACGGCCCGTGCCGGGTCGACCCCACCTCCGGGTACGTCAGCTCGGCCACCGTTCCCCCTCGACCTCGACCGGACACGGCCAGGGTACGGCCGGCGCGGTCGGGCCGCCCGTCGATGGCGACGGCGGCTGTGGTGTGCTGCCCCGATGAACGCAGAGGCGAGCATCGTTCCAGCCGGTGTCGTGGACGCCGGCGAGATCCTCACCGTCCAGCGCGCCGCGTACCTGACCGAGGCGCAGCACTACAGCGATCCGTTCCTGCCTCCGCTGACCGAGACGTTGGACGAGGTCACGGCGGTGCTGGCCGGCCCGAGCATCGTGCTCGCGGCCCGGTTGGGGCACCGGCTGGTCGGCTCGGTGCGGGCCCACCTGGACGGGGACACGGCGCACGTCGGCCGCCTCTCGGTCGCCCCCGACCAGCAGGGGCGGGGTGTCGGGGCGCGACTGCTCACCGCCATCGAGCGGGCCTGCGCCGGCCGGGCGGCCCGCTTCACCCTGTTCACCGGAGCGGACAGCGCGCGCAACCTGCGGTTGTACGAGCGGCACGGCTACCGGATCGTGGCGCACCGCCCGGACCCGAACGGCATCCCGTTGGCGGTGCTGGAGAAGCCGGCCGTCAGCCCCGCTCGCAACGACGCCTGAGCCCGTCGGCCTCCATCCGCACGTAACGACGGAACAGCCCGCCGTACAGCCGGCCGATCAGGCCGGCCAGCGGGCCGGACTGGCTGAAGGCCAACTCGACGCGGGTGCGCCCGTCGGGCAGCGGCAGAAGCCGGTGTTCTGCCGTGGTTCGGACACCGGGCGCGTCGGAGACCCAGACGAACTCCCGTCGGTCGGTCAACTCGGTGACCCGCCAGAGGGCCGGCCGCAGCTTCGGCTGGGTCAGTCGCGCGGTAGCGCCGACGGTCAGCGGCCCCGGCTCGCCCCGCTCGGCCCGGGTCACCGAGTCCGTCCACTCGGGCCAGCGGGGCACGTCGACAAGCACCGCCCAGACCTGCTCGGCATCCGCGGCGATCTCGGTATCGGCCTCGAACCGCATGGTGTCCCCTCCCCGGCGGCGCCGCTCGGCACCGCCACGGGTGCAGACGAGGCCGCCGGGAGCATTGTGACAGCGAGATTCACCGCGGTCCGTCCCTCCTCAGTGGAGGAGGCACCCGGGCCGGGCATTTCCTGCCCGCGCGCCGCCGCCGCGCGGATCAGGCGGCCTCGCGCAGGTCGGCCAGGGTGAGCGGGGTACGCCGCCGCAGCAGCTCCTCCAGCTCCGGCACCGAACCCACCTCGCCGAGCACGTTCCGGCCGCCGCCGAACCGCTCCGGATAGCGGCGGGTCAGCCGGAAGCGGTAGCGGCCCCGGATCAGCTCGACGCTCACCCGCCACCGCCCGCAGCAGTCACAGACCCACTCGGACACCTCGCGAAAGTAGCTCTGACCTGGGGTTATTTGATTCGCCCGGTCGGGACGAGCGGCGCGCGGGGGGACACGCCGCCCCGCCGTGCACGGTGATCTGCCTCACGACTGTCGGCACCGTCTGATTGACTGGTCGGCGTGGACCTGCCGATCAACCCGCCGGTCGAGCCGATGCTGGCCAAGAGCGTTCCCAAGCTACCCACCACGCCCGGGGTGACCTACGAGCCCAAGTGGGACGGGTTCCGGTGCATCGTGTTCCGCGACGGCGACGAGGTCGAGCTGGCCAGCCGGGGCGGCAAGTCGATGACCCGCTACTTCCCCGAGGTGGTCGAGCAGGCCCGCCGGCAGCTGCCGCCGCGGTGCGCCGTCGACGGCGAGTTGATCGTGATTCGGCGCGACGGGCCGAGCGGCCAGCCCCGGCTGGATTTCGAGCTGCTGGCCCAGCGCGTCCACCCGGCCGCGTCCCGGGTGAAGATGCTGGCCGAGACCACCCCGGCCGACTTCGTCGCGTTCGACCTGCTGGCGATCGGTGACGAGGCCCTGCTCGACCAGCCCTACCCGCGCCGCCGGGAGCGGCTGGTCGAGGCGCTGGCCGGGGTGCGCCCGCCGGTGCACGTCACCCAGGTCACCACCGACCCGGACACCGCGCGGCGCTGGTTCGACGTCTTCGAGGGCGCCGGGCTGGACGGTTTGATCGTCAAGCCGGCCGACCTGCCGTACGAGCCGGGCAAGCGACTGATGTTCAAGGTCAAACATGCCCGCACCGCGGACGCGGTGGTGGCCGGCTTCCGCTGGCACAAGTCCGGCCCGGTGGTGGGGTCGCTGCTGCTCGGCCTGTACGACGACGCCGGGGTCCTGCACCACGTGGGCGTGAGCGCGTCGTTCAGCATGGCCCGCCGCGCCGAGTTGCTCGACGAGCTGGCGCCCTATCGGGACACCGGCGGCGTGCACCCGTGGGTGCACGGCGACCACGAGCGTGGCCAACGCATCCCCGGTGGGGTCAGCCGGTGGACCGGCACGAAGAACCTGGAGTGGGAGCCGGTGCGCCCCGAGCTGGTGGTCGAGGTGGGCTACGACGCCATGGAGGGCGAACGGTTCCGGCACACCGCGCAGTTCGTCCGGTGGCGCCCGGACCGCGACCCCCGATCCTGCCGCTACGACCAGTTGGACCGGCCGATCCGCTTCGACGTGGACCAGGTGCTGCGCGGCGACCCGACGGCCACCGTGGACCGAGCCGCCACCGGCTCGGCGTAGCCTGGCCCGTCGACCCGATTCCGGAGGACCACGTGATCCGCACCGCCGACCAGCCTCGGAGGGCGTCCAGCCGCGGGGGCCATCGCACTCTGGCAGCCTTCGTCGTCGCCGCGCTGCTCACCGCCGGTTGCACGCTGCCGGCGTTCGCGCCGCGCACCGAGGCGGAGGGCGCGGCCGCCCCGACCGGCAGCTCGCCGAACTGGCGGCCCTGCCCGGAGGTGCCCGACGAGTTGGTTGGGCGGAGCGCACCGAACATGCGCTACGAGTGCACGCGGATTCAGGTGCCCCGTGACTGGGGCACCGGCAACGGGGCGAGCGCCGGCCCGGGCGCCGGGCAGACCTTCGAGATCGCCCTGCTGCGCGCCCGGTCCACCAAGCAGCGCGACCGATTGGGCTCCCTGGTGATCAACCCGGGCGGCCCAGGCGGTTCCGGTGTCGACACCGCCGTCTACCTCTCCTTCGGCGCCCAGTTCGGCGGTCTGCCCGCCTCGATCACCGAGCGCTTCGACATCGTCGGCTTCGACCCGCGCGGGGTCTCCCGCTCCAGTCCGGTGAAGTGCATCTCCGACGCCGACCTGGACGCCAGCTTCGGCTTCGACCCGGACCCGGCGAGCCAGTCGGCATTCGACGGCTTCGTCGGTCTGAGCCAGCGGATCGGGCGTGGCTGCGGCGACCGCTACGGCGACCAGTTGCCGCTGTACGGCACCGAGCAGGCCGCCCGCGACATGGACGCGGTACGCGCCGCCGTGGGCGACGACAAGCTCACCTACCTGGGCTACTCGTACGGCACCCTGCTCGGTGCCACGTACGCCCAGCTCTACCCCCAGCGGGTGCGGGCGCTGGTGCTCGACGGCGCTGTCGACCCGCAGCAGCGGCTGGTCGAGGGCTCGGAGAGCCAGGCCCGTGGCTTCGAACGGGCCTTCACCAACTTCACCCGCTGGTGCGCGGCGAACGCCGGCCGCTGCCCGATCGCCCCGGACGCCCGCGCCGCTGTCACCTCGGCCATCGACAAGGCCAAGGTCTCCCCGGTACGCGGCGACGACGGGCGGGAGGCCACCGCCGGCTGGGTGTTCTACGCCGTCATCTCCTCGCTCTACACCGAATCCGGCTGGCAGGAGCTGGCCCAGGCGATCGACAAGCTCGCCGAGGGCGACCCGAAGGACGTGTTCCGACTCGCCGACGCGTACGCCGGCCGGGAGGACAACGGGCACTACTCGAACCTGTTCGACGCCAACCTGGCCATCAACTGCGCCGACGAGACGGAAAAACCGAGCCGGCAGCAGATCCGGCAGTTGCAGTCCGAGTGGCGCGGAAAATACCCGCTGTTCGGGCCGGCGTTGGCGGTCGGCATGCTGAGCTGCGTCGAATGGCCGGGCGGGCGTGACCCCTACCCGACCGGGAAGGCGAACGGCGCACCGCCGATCGTGGTGGTCGGCACCACCGGCGACCCGGCGACGCCGTACGAGCAGACCCCACGGCTCGCGTCGATGCTGGGTGTCGGTCGGGTGCTGACCTGGGAGGGCGAGGGGCACACCGCCTACCCGCAGACCTCCTGCATCACCAACGCTGTCGACGCGTACCTGATCGACCTGACGGTCCCCCGCGAGGGGCTTCGCTGCCCGCCCCGTTGACCGGCTGGGTCGGCGGTAGCGGGGGCAGATTTATGCCCCGCCGGGCGGCCAGTTCCTCCAGCAGCGCCCGCATCCGGCGCACGTCGGCCTTGAGCTGTTCCTGCTCCTCATGCTCGAAGGCGTTGTCGTCGACGATGAGCCGGCTCGCGAAGTGCGCGGTGATCAGCGGGATGACCAGCAGCACCATGGTCGAGATGAGCAGCGCGGCCAGCGTCCGGCCCGCCCAGGTGGTCGGCGAGATGTCGCCGTACCCGACGGTGGAGGCGGTCACCACAGCCCACCAGACGGCGTCGGCCGGGCTGCGCTCCTCGACCTCGCCGTAGATGACACCGGCCACCACGATCATCAGCAGGTACGAGGTGATCAGCGTGCGGGGCGAGTTGGCGAACCACACCAAGGCCCGGTATATCCACCGGAACGGCAGCAGCAGGAGTTCCATGCCGCCCCATGCTGCCCGCCGCCCGCAACTTGCTCCGGCCCATCTGCCGCAAACTACCGGTACCTGACTTTTTCCAACCGCTTCATCATTTACTTTTTGCGATGCCGGCATAGAACGCCGCCGCCATTGCCGAAAATTCGTTCGAATAAGCCGCCATGCGTCGTCGGCCCTCCGTTGACCGCAACCAGGAAAGGATCCTGTCCAGGTATTCCTCGATCGACCCCTCCCAGTCCGTAAAGTAATCATCTCGCAGAAATGCCTCCATGAATGCGAGGAAATCAGCGTCGGACGTCACCGTCTCGCTTAGCCGATCGAACTCGTCAGCAGCTTGACCGGTCGACCCGAGGAAGTGGTCTATATCCGACTTTCGTGAATCAGCGCTCAAGGCCCTGATCATCTCCGTTCGGCTCTACTCGTAGTGCCGTCCGACCCACAGCCAGCCAGCCGTGTCGGCCCAACGATCGGGATCTTCATATTCATCTCCTACCATGTCTTGGAAGGCTCTCGCGATGGATCCGAGATAGTCCCCTACATTGCCGCTCTCCCACTCCTCCCGCCGTTCCACCAGATCGCTGCGCAACGCCACCACGAACTCAATAAGATCGTCGTGCGAGCGCACAGTCTCATCCAAGCCTACGTTCTCGCCCGATGCGTCCAAGAAAAAGCGGTCTACGTCATGCATCCCATCCCAATCTTTTGTGCCATGTTCGCTGCCACTGCGGATTTCTGCTCGAGGATTTGAGCGTGATCCGGTTACCACCATCGATCTCTGTGTTCTTCCTCTTCTTCTTGCTCGGATCGAATCGATCTTTGAAGACCTCACGCCCGGTCGCTTTTTTAGTCCTGATCGGCTTGTTGGCGATCTGATACGCCAGCACCGCGTCGCACCCGGCACCGGCACCCGTCCGAGCCGCACCGGGCGGATCGACCTGGTGATCCAGCTCGGCACGGACCGGCCCCCGGCGCTGC
>NZ_JBEYSL010000111.1:0-15474 GCF_040642735.1 Micromonospora sp. NPDC047753
GGCCAGCACACCACCGATCTGCGGGCGGCGGAGGACCACCGGGACGAGGGCCAGGGAGGCCACCGCCAGCGCGACGTCGAGGCCGACCAGGCCGGTCCGGCGACTTCTCCTACGGTGGCGAGGACGACCACGGCCCGAAGTTGCTGCTCACCTGGGGCAAGCCCGGAGTCGCGCTGAACCCGGTCACCACAGTGCGGGCCACCGGCGCGGACCTGTCCTGGTCCACCTACGCCGACCCGTCGTCGTCACCCGACGACGACCTGGTCGAGTACCAGGTCCACTCCAGTAAGACGCAGAACTTCATGCCGAACGCGGCCACCCTGGTGGCCCCGGTCAGGCCGGGCCGGACGACATACTCGGACACCCACGCCACGCCCACCCCGGCGAACTCGGCGAGCCAGTTCGGCGACGCCTACTTCTACATGGTTGCCGCCCGGCTGCGGGACGGCACTGTCATCCCGGCGCAGACCCAGATGGTGCGGCTGCCCAAGGCCGGTCAGGTGATCAGGTTCTTCACCGGGGCGGACGACAACACCCTGACCAGCCTCAAGCCGGACAACAACTGGGACAAGCTGGATGCCGGCGGCGAGCTTCAGGTCGGCAACAAGGGCTCGATCTACGGCACCAGCCGGGTAGTGCTGAAGTTCCCCACCGTCACCGGGCTGCCCGCTCAGGCGAAGGTCATCAACGCGCAGGTCGGCCTGTGGGGCTGGTACGCCGAAGGGACGGGCGTCGGCCAGCAGCAGTTCCAACTGCGCGGGCTGACCCGTGACTTCAGCGAGACCACGTCGACGTGGAAGAGCGCCCAGACCGGAGTCGCCTGGACCACGCAGGGCGGCGATGTGGAGTCGACCGTGCAGTCCAGTGTCGGCTCGGTCAACGGTGACCCGGGCTGGGTCAACTGGGAGGCCGGGCCGCTGGTGCAGCGGTGGGTGGACAGCGCGAGCAACAACAAGGGCGTGCAGATCCGGCTGGCCGACGAGGCTGGCGCGGAACAGCGGTCGCTCTTCCTCTCCGCCGAGGCGGCCGAGCCGTCGCTGCGGCCCCGGCTGCGGGTCATCTACACCGTGCCAAACAGCGCCAGCACCTACCACGCGCCGAACACGCCGGGCCGGATGGTCCCGGGCGACCAGTACCTCGTGCCGGTCACCGTCACCAACACCACGTCGTCGGTGTGGTCGCCGGCCGACTGGGTCCTGTCGTACCACTGGACGCGTCCGGACGGCACCCCTGCCCCCAACGCGGGCAACCCGATCGAGACGCCCCTGCCGTCGGCGCAGGCGCCCGGCGGTGTGGTCACCATCAACGCCACAGTGAAGGCCCCCGCCGGCGGTGGTGACGGCGATCGCCGCGAGGACTACGTCCTGAAGTGGGAACTACGTAACAAGACCTCCGGGCAGTGGTTGTCGGCAGGCACCCAGATCGAACCCCTCGACCAGGCGGTGGCCGTCGAGGACCCGACCTCCGACCAGCTCGGGCTGGAAAAGTTTTACCAGTACGCGGGCGGCAGCGCAGGCTCCGGCTCGTCGCTGATGGTCAACCAGTTCTCGGGTAACGCCGTCTTCGGCTACAACCCGCTGGCCAATCCGAGCCGGGGTGTGTCGACGTTCGTCCGGCTGACCTACAACAGCCAGGACACGTCCACCTCGTCGATGGGTTTGGGCTGGTCGTTGTCCACATCGAGTGCGGTCCGGCTCGGTTCCCCGTTGCAGTTCCGGGGCGGGGACAGCACGTGGCCGCAGCAGGTCGCGATGACCGACGGTGACGGCACCACCCACTTGTTCAACCTGGACAAGCACAACAGCGCGAATACCGCTGACTGGCGCTACGTGCAGCCCGCCGGGGTGCACCTGTACCTGCAACGCACCGGCAGCGGCGACACCAGCCAGGCGTGGACGATGACGCGCCCGGACCGCAGCCAGTTCATCTTCGACGAGCAGGGCTACCAGAGTGCCGTGCGGGACCGCAACGGCAACCAGCTCCTGTTCACCTACGAGCGGATGCAGGTCGACTACCGCGACACCGCGGTGCTGCGCTACCTGACCGATCCGGACAACCGGCGGACGTTGTCGCTGGACTACTACGCCGCGGGAGACAGCTACACCGCATTCGTCAACGGCACGAAGCAGAGCCTGACGAACCTGCAGAACCGGCGGATCATCAACCAGCTCAAGTCGATCACCGACGTGAGCGGGCGGGTGATGTCCTTCGTCTACAGCGACGGTGGACTGCTCCGGGAGGTCACCGACGGGTCCGGCACCGCCGACGCCAAGCCCTTCGGCTTCGTCTACGACGAGTCACAGGGGCCGCAGAACGCCCGCCTGACCAGGGTGACCGACCCGCGTACGGCCGTGACGAAGGTCGCCTACAACGAGGCCGGTGATCAGTTCCTGCAGGGCAAGGTGAGCATGCTCACCGACCGGTTGCTCAAGAACACCCTGGTGGACTACCAGGACCCGGACGGCGGTGCCAGTAACGGGGTGATCACCACGGTGACCGATCCCAAGGGCCGGGCCACCGAGAGCATGATCGACGGTTTCGGCCGGGCCACGCGCATCACCAACGCCAAGAACCAGGCCACCCTCCTGGGCTGGGACGCCGACAACAACGTCTCCCGAATGGAGGAGGCGAATGGGGCGATCACCACCTGGCGGTTCGACCAGGTGACCGGCTACCCGCTGGAGATCAAGGATCCCGAGGCCAACCGGAACAACACCCCTGGCCTGCGGATGGACTACAGGTACGGGTTAGCCGGGCACACCGCCGAGCTGACCGACAAGTACTCGCCGGAGGGTCGGCACTGGAACTTCGGCTATGACAGCGTCGGCAACCTCACCTCAGTGACCGACCCCAAGGGCACGGCGACGAGCACAGAAGGTGACTACACCTCGAGCTACGCGTACGACCCGTTCGGGCGGATGACCACTGCGACGGACGCCAACAGGCACAGTACCGGTTACGCGGACTACGACCCGGTCGGTTATCCACGGACGATCACCAACCCGTTGACCGAGGTCACGAAGTACACCTACTCGTCGATCGGCAGCGTGCTCACCGTCACCGACCCGAAACAGCACACTGCGACCTACACGTACGACAGCCTCGGTCGTCCGTTGACGCAGAAGGTTCCGAAGGACGCCGCAAACGGCGTCTACATCACCACCCCGGCACCGGTCTACGACAAGAACGACAATGTCACCGACCAGACGTCACCGACCGGCGCGGTGACCACCGCGGTCTACGACGCGCTGGACCGGCCGAGCACGGTCACCACACCGAAGGACACCTCCACCTCCGAGGCGTCGACCACCAAGTACGAGTACGACCAGGTGGGCAACGTCATCAAGGTCACCGAGCCGAAGGGCATGCTGACTCCGGCCGACACGCTGGACTACGCCACCGTGTACGTCTACGACGAGCTGAACCGGCCCAAGGAGGTCACCGACGCGCTGACCGGGCGGGTCACCATCGACTACGACCTGGCCGGCAACGTCAGGCAGCAGACCGACCAGCGAAAGAACGCGACGTCCGATCCCAACGACTGGACCGCGCAGTTCACCTACGACCTGAACCGCCGGATCAAGACGACGATCGACCCGAAGGGCAACTCCACGGGCGTCGAGTACGACCGGGACGGCAACCCGACCGTCTCGATCGACCAGGACGGCAACCGGGCGCAGATGAGTTACGACGAACGCTCGGCGCTGATCGAGGAGAAGGTGCCGTACCAGTCGGTCAGTGGCACGATCACCTACCGCACCACAAAGTACGAGTACGACGAGGTCGGCAACCTCAGCCGGCAGATAAGCCCGCGCGGGGTCGAGACCACTGACGATCCGGACGACTTCGCGACCGTCACGCTCTACGACAAGCTGAACCGGGTCCGTGAGGTCCAGCAACCGTACGACCGGGACGACTCTCAGTTTGTCACGCCGCCGGTCACGACGTACCACTACGACGCAACCGGAAACCTCGAGCGAATTTCCGCGCCGCCGTCGAACGGGCAGTCGGCCCGCAACGACACCACGCAGACGTTCTTCGACAACGGCTGGATTCGCAGCTCGAAGGATGTCGGCTGGAACATCACCACCACGTACGGCTACGACGACAACGGTGCGCAGACCTCTCGGTCGGTCGCCGGCGCCAGCGGCACGCCGCGTCAGATGAACTGGACCTACTTCCCCGACGGCAAGAAGAAGACGCAGTCCGACAACGGCGCCGGCTCCAGCACGCCCAGCAAGAACTTCGCCTACGAGTACGACGTCAACAGCAATCTCGCCAAGATGCTGGACACGAGCACCGGGGCGGCGATCGACACGTATGCCGTGTCGTACGACCAGATCAACCGCGTCGCCAGCGTGGAGGAGAAGAAGAGCACGGCGGTCAAGAACACCACCACCTTCACGTATGAGCCCAACGATCTGCTCAAGAAGCGCACCCACGACACGCAGATCTCCGAGTACACCTACGAGGCCGAGCGGGATCTCGCCTCCGAGATCAAGAACTCGACGTCGCCGACGGACCCGAAGCCGAAGTACACGCGCTACACCTACACCAAGCGCGGGCAGACGGCGACCGAGACCAAGGGCAACGGCAATGTCGTCACCACCGACTACTTCCTCAACGGCTCGGTGCAGAGCCAGGTCGAGAAGAAGTCCGGGGGCGCGGTGGTCAACCAACACACGTACGAGTACGCGGCCAACGGGCAGAAGTCCAAGGATGTCTCGCACAAGCAGAACGCGGACAACCGCACCGCGTACGTCGACACCACCAGCACCTTCGCCTACGACCCGCAGGACCGGGTCCGTACGGTCACCAAGACCGGCGGCGGAGCGGGTACAGAGAGCTACGTGCACGACGCCAACAGCAACGTCGTCAAGCAGACCGTCAGCGGTGTCACCACCGACTTCGAGTACGACAAGAATCGCCTGACGAAGGCCACCGCCGACACTGTGGCAGCCACATACGCCTACGACCCGTACGGCCGGCTCAAGACGGTGACCTCGCTCGGGACCACTGTGGAGAGCTACACCTACGACGGCTTCGACCACGTCGTAACCAACGTCAAGAACCCGGGCAACAAGACGACCACCTACACCTACGACCCGTTGGACCGGCAGGCGACCCGAACCTACGGCGGCAAGACCACCACGTACGCGTATCTCGGGCTGACGGGCGACATCTCCGCCGAGTTGGAGGGCACCAAGGTCGTCAAGTCCTACCAGCGCGGTCCTGGCGGTGACCTGTTGTCGCAGGTGAAGAGCAACACGGACAGCACTCAGGAGGACTCGTACGTCGGTTACGACGGGTCGTCCGACGTCGGGCAGATCACCGACGACAAGGGCGACGGTCGGGCCACCTACGGCTACACCGCCTACGGCAAGAACGACGCCGGCCAGTTCACCGGCGTGGACAAGCCCGACGCCGGTAACCCGGAGAACCCGGACAAGGCGCCCTACAACGCGTACCGGTTCCAGTCCAAGCGGTTCGACCAGTCGACCGGCGATTACGACATGGGCTTCCGTGACTACGACCCGGGCATCAACCAGTTCCTCTCCCGGGACTCGTACAACGGGGCGCTTGACGATCTGGGGCTCGCGGTCGACCCGTACACCGGCAACCGGTACGCGTTCGCCGGTGGCAACCCGATCAGCAATGTCGAACTGGACGGCCACAACTGGCTGTCGGACGCCGCGGGCGAGGTCGGTGACTTCGTGAAGGATGCCGCCTCGGCAATCGGCTCCGACGCCAAGGGAGTTGCGGAGGGTTTTGCGCAGACTGTCTACGACACCGCGGTCGGCGGCAACCCCCTGGTCGACAAGGACACCAGCGAGGCGGCCAAGGCTCGCGGCAACGCGCGCGGCGACACGCTGAAGAAGACGCTGAGCAACCCGGGTCAGGCCGTCAAGGACTGGTCCGACGGCCTGACCAACGACGTCAAGTCAGGTCACCCGGGCCGAGCGGCTGGTCACCTGCTGTTCGACGCGTTCAGCATCGCCGCCGGCGGCGGCGGGGGAGGCGCTGCCAAGGGAGGCGCGGCTGCGGGTGCCAAGGGTGGCGTCCGTACCGGGGCCGGTGACGCCGGGAAGCTCGGTTCGCGGACGGGCGCGAACTGCCTGTCCAACAGCTTCGTGCCGGGCACCGCGGTGCTGATGGCCAACGGCAGTACCAAGCCCATCGAGGAAGTCCTCCTCGGCGACCTGGTGCTGGCCACCTCCCCTGAGACGGGCGAGACCGAGGCCAAGCCGGTCACCAGGCTGATCCGCGGTGAGGGCGAGCGGGACCTGGTGGACATCGCCGTCGCCTTGGACGGCGAGGCCGCCGACATCACCGCGACCGCTGGTCACCCGTTCTGGGTGGAGGACGAGCAGCGGTGGATCGAGGCCGGGCAGTTGCTCAACGGTGATCAGGTGGTCAGCTCGGATGGCCGTGAGCTGTCCGTGGTGAGCACGCGCCGGTGGACGGAGTACACGACGGTCTACAACCTCACCGTCGAAGACATCCACACGTATTATGTCGTCGCAGGCGAGACGCCGGTACTCGTTCACAACTGTGGAACATCACTTGACGACCTTGCGGCAGCAGGCAAGGCGCCCGACAAGAATGGCTTCACTCGTGCCGGATTCGAGCAGCAGAAGCACGGCAATCGTGCAACAAATAATGGCCAGTGGGCCGTTCCTGGCGGAAAGAAAAATCCGACCGGCTGGAACGGCGTCGGACAAGACACTTTAGAGGATATTCTCACGCATCCAAAGACGGCCACTCAAAGCTACGCGAACAGGGCTGGCGACAACGTGATGGAATTTCTCCTGCCAGACAAGGGGGCGCAGTTCCGGCAACCCGGTGGTGTCGGTAACTGGGTACTCCACTCCTTCAGGGAGAGCTAGGTCATGACTGTTCACCAATACGGTGATGCTCTCATTGAGATCACTGTGCTCAGCGACAGGGAATCTGATGGCTGGATGGCTGAGGTGTGGGATTTGACGCCCCAGACTGGGGGAGAGGTTATGCATTACCACCAGTCGCCGGCCGGCGAATTATCGATCGACCTGTTGGGAAATCGAGTTCCGGTGGATTTCGTGACGTGGTCCGTGGCGGTAGTGAGGGACGAATTAGCTGACTATCGGTAGGCTTGGCGAACCATTGTTGATGGCTGTGCCGGCGTCAGCGAGTTGGTGCAGCCGTCCGCATGGGACGGAGTGGCCCGGCTTCGGTAGAGGCGCCTTCCCAGGCGTGATGCCAATTCGAGTCCGATCCTTTGAAGATGAATGACTAACCTCGACATGATGTTGGCTACGGTGATCCGGGGTGGACGGCGATGACCGCGCCGTCCACCCCGGCTCGGGGGCGATTTTTGACAGAGCCCGCTCGACATGACTGGCAGGCACTTGTGGAATATCGCGATGACCTCCACGGCAGATGGCGCGGCGAGCGCCCTGTTGTTAATGTCATGGAGAAGGCTGACGTACTAATAGGAAGGACGTCTTTCCGCTAGTCACCTCCATGCTGTGCGAGGCTGCTGAACGAACCAACCGGTTCCATGCCTTCAGCAGAATGATTAGGCGGTTGACGGGAGGCGGCTGACAGGCATGGAAATCCTTCTTAATCAAGAGTTCGACGTGACCGTAAAAGCGATTAGGCCATGGGGAATTGAAGTTGAGTTCCCAGGCGGAATCCGAGGCGTGATCGACAATACCAATTTGGCGTACCGCCTTGCCTGTCTCCAGCGTCCGGACGACTTAGATCTTCTGCGAGAGGCGGCGGCGGATCTTCTCTCATTCGGCCCGGATTGGGACGACCATGCGGAACGACTCAAGGATCAGGCGAACCGATTGATGAAGTAAGATCTGAGGACGGTACGGTCAGGGATTGATACGGACCGGAGGCGCGTCCGGCTCTCCGGAGGCACCACCGGTAGGGTCTGGTCATGGCAGACCTGCTCACCGCGGACGCGGTGCGAGAAGAGCTGAGCCGGTTGCCCGACTGGTCGGGTGACTCGACCGGCATCGGCCGTACCGTCCAGCTCGGCAGTTTCCCGGCGGCCATCGCGGTGGTGGACCGGGTGGCGACGGTGGCCGAGGAGCTCGACCACCATCCCGACATCGACATCCGATGGCGGACCCTGACCTTCCGCTGTGTCACGCACTCGGCCGGTGGGGTCACCCACCGGGACATCGGGCTGGCCCGGCGCATTGACGACATCGTCCGGAGTGCGGCATGAGATTCGAGATCAGCAAGGTTCTGGATGCCATCGAGGGCCGGGTCTGCACGGACCCGTCACTGGCCCGAGCCGTGATCGACCTGGCCGAGGTGATCCGCTACCAGGACATCGACGGTGGTCGGCCGGCCAGCCTGCTACGCCTCGGCATGGTCATCGACGCGCTCTCCCGCGAGCTGGAGGAGGACAGCGTCCAGGTCTACGCGGTGGTGCACCGGGCGTTGCTCTCCGACGCCGACCTCACCTCCAACGAGCGGATGGTCGTCCGCCGCTGGGCCGACGACGGGCTCGTCGAGGTGCTGGACAACCCGGGTGACCGGATGTTGGAGGTCGCCGACCTGCTCGGGTTGCCGGTGCTCAGCCGGGTCCGCTTCGACGGGCTGCGCGGGCGTTTCCCGTGGCTGGTCGAGCAGCCCGGTCGGGTGGTCGCGCCGGTGCCGGGCGCCGGCGGGCCGGTGTTCATCGCGCACGTCGGTGGTGGCCACTCGCCGGTGGCCGGCAAACGGTCGCCGACCGGCGTCAAGCTGCTGGCCCGCCAGTGGCGCTGCCCGGAGTCGGGCTGCGCGCTGTTCGGCGGCGGTGGTGGGGGTGGCGCGTTCGCCGACCTGGCCGGGGGTGCCGACCGCAGCCCCGCCGCGCAGCCGCCGCCCGCGCTGCGCAACGGCGTGCCGACCTGCCCCCGACACGGCGTACGGCTCGGTGACGGCGGCCCGCGTCCGCGTACCGAGGTGCTCGCGGTGCGCGTCGGCGGCCTGGTCCGACGGCGGTTCGTGCTCAGCGAAGAACAGCCGATCGTGGCCGGTCGGGCTCCCGAGCAGGACGGCGGGATCATGCTCGGGCAGTGGCTCAACGACGAGGCCCGTCGTTGGATCAGCCGTGGTCACGTCCGCTTCGAGCTGCGGGTCGGCGAGGTCATCGTGACCGACGTCAGCACCAACGGCTCGGGCATCCGGCCGGGCGGTTCGATGACCGAGTCGGACCGGATCCCGCTGGCGCCGCAGCAGTCCCGGGTGCTGGGCGAGAACGACATGATCGAGCTGTACCCGGGGGTGCAGATCGGTCGGGCCGAGGAGCTGCCCACCGGTGCCCCGTTCACTCCCACCTCGGTGATGGCCGAGGCACCCACGATGGCGATGCGCCTGCCCCGCCCCTGACGCGAAGGGCGGGCGTCGGAATTCCGACGCCCGCCCTTCAGCACGTTCCCTGGTCAGCCGGCCAACACCTCGGCCAGCTGGGTCACCGCCAGGTCGATCTCCTCCTCGGTGATGACCAGGGGTGGGGCGAGCCGGATGGTGGAGCCGTGGGTGTCCTTGGCGAGGACTCCGCGCTCGGCGAGCCGCTCACACGCCTCCCGACCGCTCATCAGCGCCGGGTCGATGTCCAGCCCGGCCCACAGGCCGCGGACGCGTACCCCGACCAGACCCTTGCCGACCAACCCTTCCAGGCCGGCCCGCAGCCGCTCACCCAGCTCGGCCGAGCGGCGCTGGAACTCGCCGGTGGCCAGCAGCCGGACCACCTCGATCGCCACCGCGCAGGCGAGCGGGTTGCCGCCGAACGTGGAGCCGTGCTGGCCGGGCTTGAGCACCCCGAGCACGTCGGCGTTCGCGGCCACCGCGGAGACCGGCACGATGCCGCCGCCGAGCGCCTTGCCGAGCAGGTACATGTCCGGCACGACGCCCTCGTGGTCACAGGCGAAGGTCGCGCCGGTACGCCCCAGACCCGACTGGATCTCGTCGGCGATGAACAGCACGTTGCGGTCGGTGCAGACCTGGCGCACGCCCGGGAGGTAGCCCTCCGGTGGCACCACCACACCCTGCTCACCCTGGATCGGCTCCAGCAGCACGGCCACTGTGTTCTCGTCGATCGCGGCGGTCAGCGCCTCCAGGTCGCCGTACGGCACGACAGTGAACCCCGGGGTGTACGGCCCGAAGTCGGCGCGGGCGTCCTCGTCGGTGGAGAAGCTCACGATGGTGGTGGTCCGGCCGTGGAAGTTGCCCTCGGCGACCACGATGTTGGCCTGACCGGTGGGCACGCCCTTGACCTGGTAGCCCCACTTGCGGGCCACCTTGATCCCGGTCTCCACCGCCTCGGCGCCGGTGTTCATCGGCAGCACGAGGTCCTTGCCGCACAGCTCGGCCAGCTCCCGGCAGAAGTCGGCGAACTGGTCGTGGATGAACGCGCGACTGGTCAGCGTCAGCCGGTCCAGTTGGGCGTGCGCGGCGGCGATCAACTGCGGGTGCCGGTGACCGAAGTTCAGCGCGGAGTAGCCGGCCAGGCAGTCCAGGTAGCGGCGGCCGTCGACGTCGGTGAGCCAGGCGCCCTCGGCGGACGAGATCACCACCGGCAGGGGGTGGTAGTTGTGCGCGGTCCAGCGCTCGGCGTCCCGGACCGCTCCCGGCGTACGCAGCTTGTCATCCACGATCACTTGCTTGCCTTTCCCTGACGGAGTCGCAGCGTGCAGCACTTCGGTCCGCCGCCGGCCTTACGTAGCTCGGACAGGTCGACCCCGATGGTCTCGTAGCCCCGGTCGCGCAGCTTGGCGGCCAGGTCGGTGGCCTGCGCGGGCAGCACAACGTGCCGCCCGTCGCTGACCGCGTTCAGCCCCAGCACCTCGGCGTCCGCCATGGTGGCGTGCACCGCGTCGGGGAAGAGCCGGCGCAGCACGGCCTGGCTGCCCGGGGAGAACGCCTCCGGCAGGTACGCCACGGTCCGCTCGTCGAGCACTGTCAACGCGGTGTCCAGGTGGTAGAAGCGTGGGTCGACCAGTTGCATGGTGATCACCGGGTAGCCGAAGACCTCCTGCAACTGGGCGTGTGCGGCGTGCGCCGTACGGAAGCCGGTGCCGGCCAGCAGGTGGTCACCGGCCAGCAGGACGTCACCCTCGCCCTCGTTGACGTGCTTCGGGTCGTACATCTCGAAGCCGGCGGCCTCGAACCAGGCCCGGAACGCCGGCGCCTCGTCGGCGCGCTGCGGGTCCCGGAACTGCACGGCCATCGCCTTGCCGTCGATCACGGTGCCGCCGTTGGCGGCGAAGACCATGTCGGGCAGGCCGGGCACCGGAGTGATCTCCTCGACGGTGTGGCCCAGGTCAAGGTACGTCTGGCGCAGCTGCTCCCACTGCCGGACGGCCAGCGCGGCGTCGACCGGCGCGTTCGGGTCCATCCAGGGGTTGATCGCGTAGTCGACGGCGAAGTACGTCGGCCGGCACATCAACAGGCGCTGGCTGGTGGCGTCCATCGTCATTGTCCTGCTCCCAGGGGTCGGGCGCGCCCGGCCACCGTGGCCCACGGGCTGGCGCCGTTGCTCAACGGTATGCGGCGTGAGCGGCAGGATCCACCACCAGGAGTTGCGCAGGGCGTAGATCCGTTGCGTGTGGCGAGACCTCTGAGGCGATTCGTTGCGTTGGAGCGTGGAGGTGCCGAGTCTCGTGCCGGTGGCCACGTGGCCCGGAGTCGGGGCCAAGCCGGGAGCGGAGAGCCAGCAGGCGGGGCCGCGAAGCGGGGGATCGCCGGAACGCACTAGTTCGTCGCGGTGACCTGGACCGGAGCCGTCCGACCCTGGAAACACTTCAGGGGCGGCGAACCGCCGCCCCTGAAAGGGTGTCTCCCCGGCCGGTGAACCACCGGACTGATCGGGTTGCCGGCGAACCGCCGGCTGTTCGCCGGTGCATCACCGGCGAGCGGAACAGTGCCCGCTAGAAACGATCGACAAACTGTGAGTCAAGCCACTCCCGGAAGCGCTGCACCCAGTCGCCGTCGGTGGTCGGCCAGTCGAACTGGCCGGTCATCGCGAGCACCCCGATCACGACCGCGGCCAGACCGATCAGCACGCCGAAGAGCGCGTCGGTCTTGCCGGCGACATGCCGGCGGCGGGTTGCCATCAGGCCGAGCACCGACAGTACCGCGCCGAACGCGCCCAGCCCGATGCCGTACCCGGCCAAGGTTCCGGTCAGCACGAACGTCGCACCGACGACCGAGACGATCAGGCCGAGGGTGGCGAGCAGACTGGCCCGCGGCTTCGGGCCACGCGCCACCGGCGGCTCAGGCGTGGCCGCGCCCG
This sequence comes from Micromonospora sp. NPDC047753, assembly GCF_040642735.1. Lineage (NCBI taxonomy): Bacteria > Bacillati > Actinomycetota > Actinomycetes > Micromonosporales > Micromonosporaceae > Micromonospora > Micromonospora sp. NPDC047753. The sequence goes on from NZ_JBEYSL010000111.1 coordinate 12,278, forward strand.
GGGTCGGGTCGACAGTGCGGTCCGTGTTGACCCGGTCGGTGGTGTCGGGCCGACGGGTGGTGCTGTCGAGGTCGGCGTCCCGCTCGGCGGTCCGCTCAGTGATCGGGGCGACGGCGGGCCGGGCCTCGGTCTCCACCTTGCTGGTGGTGCCGGTGCGGGGCTCCGGCGTGACCGGGCGGGTCGTGCCGTTCACGGGCTCGGGTGCGACCGGGCGGGTCGTGCCGTTCGAGGGCTCGGGCGCGACCGGGCGGGCGGTGCCCCGGGAGTCGACCTCCGCCGGTCGACCGGTGGCTGCTCGGGCCACCGCCGCCCGCTCGTTGGCCCGCCGCTCGGCCTCACTGGTCTGGCCGTCGGTCGTGCCGGCGCTGCGGTACGTCGTCTGGTCGGCGTCCCGGTCGGTGACCACCGGGCGGCCGACGCTGTCGTCGGACTGGGCGGTCTCGGTGACCGGGGTGTCGCGGCCGTCCACGCGGCCGTCGAGGTTCTCGTCCCGCGTCGGTGCCGGCTCGGACCGGCGGGACAGCGAAGGAATCCTGACCACTACACACCTCCTGATGAATGCGTGGTGGCCGACGGAAAGGGTGGCACCCACGCGGTGTCGGCCCTCAAATACCCACCTGGGCGTTTCCTGACACCAATCCTGGGTACGACCGGCAACACCGGCCTCGGCCGGCCTCGCCGCCTGGCCCGGACCAGCCCCGGCTTGGCCTTGATCGACTCGGTTTCCTGGAAGTCGCGGTCTCCCGTCTCCGCGGACACCCCGATCTCCTGAAACCCGAGTCGATCAACGCGACGGGGACCGGGTCGATCGAGGCGGCGGCGGGCCCGATGCCGATCAGCGCGGCGGTGGGCCCGGTGCCGATCAGCGCGCGGGCCGGTCGGGCGGGGCTGGCTATCCTTGGCACCTGTGCCAGAGGGACACTCGATCCATCGCCTGGCAGCCCGGCACGCCGAGCTGTTCGCCGGGGACAAGCTGCTCGCCGCCAGCCCGCAGGGCCGCTTCGCCGAGGGTGCCGCCCGGCTCTCCGGGACAGTGCTGGAGGGCACCGAAGCGTACGGAAAACACCTGCTGCACCACTACGCCGGCGAGCTGACGTTGCACGTACACCTCGGGTTGTATGGCAAGTTCACCGACGGGCCGGGGGAGCCGCCGGAGCCGGTCGGGCAGGTGCGGCTTCGGCTGGCCAGCGACCGGCACTGGCTCGACCTGCGCGGGCCAACGGCCTGTGAGCTGCTCACCCCACCCGAGGTGGCCGCGCTGCGGGACCGTCTCGGGCCGGATCCGTTGCGCGCCGACGCCGACCCGGAGCGGGCGTACGCCCGGATCGCCCGCAGCCCCACCCCTCTCGCCGCGCTGCTGCTGGACCAGTCGGTGGTGGCCGGCACCGGTCTGATCTTCGTGACCGAGGCACTGTTCCGGGCGGGGCTGCCGCCCACGATGCCGGGCCGACAGTTGACCAGGACCGGCTGGGACGCGCTCTGGGCCGACCTCGTCGGCCTGATGCGGCTCGCTGTCGAGCACGGTCGGATCGACACGGTCCGCGACGCGCACCTGCCAGAGGCCATGGGCCGTCCGGCGCGCGTGGACCGGCACGGCGGCGAGGTGTACGTCTACCGCCGCCCGGGAGCACCCTGCCACGTCTGCGGCACCGAGGTCAGTCGCGGCGAACTGGCCGGCCGCAACCTGTACTGGTGCCACACCTGCCAAACCACCTGACCCACCCCAGGCACCCCCGCACCCCACGCCCCGCGCCCCGCGCCCCGCGCCCGCCGATCTTGCGGTTTGTGTTGTCGGCATGGGTGGATATGCGCGCTGTGTCGGGACAGAAAGTGCAAGATCGCGGAGTTGGGGCGGGGGTGGGAGGCCCGCGCGCTGCTGGAACTCAGTCGGTGTCGAGCAGCCAGCGGACCACCTCGATCTTCTCGGGGAAGACCGTTTCGTCGGCGACGCTCCAGGACAGGGTGTGTCCGATCGTCCAGGCTCGGACCCGGTCCCGGTCCAGTCCCAGGTCGGTGCTGAGCCGGTCCAGTCGATGCCGGACGGCCGCCGGTGAGTGGCCCAACTCCGGGCCGCGCACCATCGGCACGACCGAGAACTCCCGTTCCCCGGTCAGCGGCTTCGGGTCGATCGCCAGCCACGGCCCTCGATCGCCGGCGAGCCCGTCGCCGGCGAGCCCGTCGCCGGCGAGCCCGTCGCCGCCGAGCGCGTTGGCGGCGAGGATGTTGCCGGCGTGCAGGTCCTGGTTGACCAGCACCTGCTCGCCCTGGCTCGACGCCAGGCCGGTGAGCAGGTCGAGCGCCGCGTCCAGCAGCCGTCGCTCGTACGGTCGGCCGGCCCGTTCCCAGGCCCGGGGCATCCGGTCGATCCAGCCAGCGGCCTCGCGTGCGAGCGGGGTGAACGGCGTGTCGGCCGGTCGCCAGAGCCGGGGGAGCAGTCCGACCACCACGTCCAGCGCTCGGTCCGGCGCAAGGTCGTGCAGGGGAGTGCCGGGCTGGCAGCGTTCGAGCAGCAGGGCACGCCGCCCGGGGTCGTGGGCGAGCAGACGGACCGCCGCGACGCCGTCCCAGAGCGCCAACGCGTCGGCCTCGTGCCGGCTCTCCTCGTCGGGATACTGGAGTTTCAGCACCACAGCGGTGCCATCGGGCAGGTGGGCGGGGAGCGCCAGTGACGCGTACGCCTGCCGGAAGGGTGGCCCGACCCGCAGCGACCAGCGCTCGGCGCACTCGTTCAGCCACGTCGGGAGTGCGGCCAGCCAGGCGCGACCGGCCGGTGATCCTCGTACCCAGTCGAGTCCCTCGGGCAGATCCATCCGGCGCTCCTGAGTCGTGCGGCGATCCGCGGCGGCTGCCAGGTGACTCAGCCGGGCCGCGGCGTTCACACACCGGTCCACAGTGGCTAGCGTGGACGGGTGCAGATTGGTGTGAACGTACCGAACTTCGCCCCGGGCACCGACCCCGACGTGCTGCGTCGGTGGGCGCAGACGGTGGAGGGTCTCGGCTTCGACCTGTTGATGGTCTCCGATCACATCGCGGTGACCCCGGACGTGGCCGAGCAGTATCCGGCGCCGTTCTACGAGCCGTTCACCACGCTGTCCTGGCTGGCCGGGGTGACCAGCCGGGTTCGGCTGGGCACCACGGTGCTCCCGCCGGTGGTGGTCTAGTCGACGAGAAGATCACCACCGACTTCGACGCCACCA
>NZ_JBEYSL010000112.1:0-15409 GCF_040642735.1 Micromonospora sp. NPDC047753
ATCGGGAAGTCGGTCTTGTACGCGGCGTCGTAGAGCGGGAAGACGTGCCCGCCGGACAGCGTGAACATCTCCCGTACGCCGTGCGCGCGTAGTGCCGCGAGCGCCAACTCGCCGCCGTGACCCTCGATCCGCTCCGTCATGTCGCTCCCATCGTCCGTGGCCGGGATCACAGGTTACCGGCCAGTCACTTGGCCCTGCGACCGTGGCCCCGGCCGGTGGACGGTGCCGAGGTCAGAGCGCCGTCGGGGCGGGAGGCGACGGATCAGCGGCCGGTGAAGCCCGGCTTGCGCTTCTCGACGAAGGCCGCCATGCCCTCGCGCCGGTCGTCGGTGGCGAACAGCGCCGCGAAGAGCTGACTCTCCCAGGCGAGGCCCGAGTTCAGGTCCATGTCCAGGCCGCCGTCGACCGCCAGCTTCGCCGCGCGCAGCGCCTGCACCGGGCCCGTCAGGTACGGCTTCACGTAGGCGACAGCGGCCTCGTAGACCTCGGCGGCCGGGACCACGCGGTCGGCCAGGCCGATCCGCAGGGCCTCCTCGGCGTCGACCATCCGGCCCGTCATGATCAGATCCTTGGCGCGGGCCGGGCCGACCAGGCGGGCCAGCCGCTGCGTGCCGCCGGCACCCGGGATGATGCCGAGCTTGATCTCCGGCTGACCGAGCTTGGCGTCCTCGGCGACGATCCGCCAGTCACAGGCCAACGCCAGCTCACAGCCGCCACCGAGGGCGTACCCGGTGATCGCGGCGACCACCGGCTTGGGGATCCGGGCGATCGCGCCGAGCGCGCTGGACAGGTTCGCCGCCCGGTCGGCCATGTCCACGTAGGACATGTCAGCCATCTGCTTGATGTCGGCGCCGGCGGCGAAGACCTTCTCCCCGCCGTACACGATGACCGCGCGGACCTCGGGATCGGCGGTGGCCGCCGTCGCGGCGGCGCGCAACTCCTCCTGCACCTGGGTGTTGAGCGCGTTCATCGGCGGCCGCTCCAGCCGGATCGTGCCGATGCCGTCAGTGGTCTCCAGCCGAACGAACTCGCCCACGCTGCCCTCACTTCCTCGTCGAAGTCGCGTGCCAACCTTACGACCCGGCTCGTTTGGGTAAGTAGTGTGGTGTCAGCCCCGTGGGCGGGAGTCCAGCCATGGTCACGTATTACGACGACAGGTCGGTGCAGGTCACCTCCACCACTCTTCGCGTGGACGGTCGCAGCTACAAGCTGGCCGACATCACGATGATCTGGCACCGCCGGGGCACCCGCTCCTGGCGTGTGCTGGTGGGGCGGGGCGCGATCGGCGCAGCGCTCGCCGGCCCGCTGGTCGCGGCGGTGCTCGGCATCGGCGTGGCCGTCTGGCTGCACCGCTCCCCCACCGTGACGATCGCGATCGTCGGCGCGTCGGTGCTGGTCGGCCTGGCCGTCGGGCCGGTCGCCGACTTCCTCTTCGAACACCTGGACCGCTCGTACGCCCGGGGCAGCCGCCAACTGGAGATCTGGGCCCGTTGGCGGGGCCAGCCGGTGCGTCTGCTGCACACCGGTGACGCGCTGCGCTTCGGGCAGATCTACCGGGCGGTGCAACGCGCGGTGGAGCACAGCCAGCCGGCCCACCCCGCCACGCGCCGCTAGCCGGCCCGTTCCGCACGGGCACGGGCACGGCAGACCGCACGGGCACGGCAGACCGCACGGGCACGGGCACGGCCGGACTCGGCGAGGTTGCCCGGCGGTGGTTAGGCTTAGTGATGACCCTCTATTACCGGGACGACGCGGTGCAGGTGACCTCCGAGTCGATCCGGGCGGGTGGTCACGTGATCGCCCTGTCCGACGTGACGTTCGTCTGGCACGCACGGGGGCAGAAAACCCTCGCCGTACGCGGCCGTGTGCTGGGGCGCGGTGTCCTGGTCCTGCTGCTCTCGCTGCCGCCGCTGGTCGCCGTGGTCTGCGTGCTGTCGCTGGCCTGGTCGGCTCAGGACCGAGGCAACTGGCAGCTGGCGCTGATCATCCTGGCCGCCTGCGCGGCGGGGGCGCTCGCGCTGGCACCGTTCCTGGAGATCCCCCTCGGCTGGCTGGACCGCTCCTACGAGCGCGGCAGCCACGTGCACGAGTTGTGGGTGCAGCACCACGGTCGGGCGGACCTGCTGGTGCGCACCCCGGACGCGCTACGGTTCGGGCAGATCTACCGGGCCGTGCAGCGCGCCGTCGAACAACAGGGGGACCACCGATGACCACCCGCCGCCGCGAGGCCGTCGCCCTGGCCGGCCTGCTCGCGACGGCCGGCGTCACCCATCTGGTACGCCCCGGCGTCTACGACCCGATCGTGCCGCGTGTGCTGCCCGGCCCGCCCCGTTTCTGGACGTACGCCAGCGGGGTCGCCGAACTGGTGGTGGCTGCGGCTGTCGCGAACCCGGCCACCCGGCGGGCCGGCGGCCGGGCAGCCGCCGCTCTCTTCGTCGCCGTCCTGCCGGCGAACGTCAAGATGGCCGTGGACTGGCGGCGCCGACGCCCGACACAGCGGGCCATCGCGTACGGCCGGGTGCCGTTGCAGGTGCCGCTGATCTGGTGGGCGCTGCGGGTGGCCCGCGCCGACACCGCCGGTCGACAGTCACGCTGACCTGCTCCGACGGGCGGTTGTGGCACGGCCGACGCACACTTGACCCCATGGCGATTCCCCTACCCACCCCGACCGCCGTGGTCGGTCTGACCCGCTCCGCCCTCGACCAGGCGCTCGGCTCGGCCGCCTCGATGGCCGCCGTGCCCGCCCGCGCGTTCGCCGTGCTCGACGGGGTGGAGCAGCTCCTGGCCCGGATCAACGGCGTGGTCGACCGGATCGAGACGACCCTGGATCGGACCGACCAGGTGCTCACCGACGCCGAGGGCGCGGTTCGCGAGGTGGCCGTCATCAGCACCGCCGCGACCACCGCCATCGACACGGCCACCGAGGTGGCCACCGCCGCCGCCGCTGTGGTCGCCGAGGCCGACCGGGTCTCCCGGGTGGCGGGCACCGTGGTCGCCGAGGCCGACCGGGTCGCGAAGCGCGCCTCCGTCACCGTGGGCACCGCGACGGAGGCCGCGGCCACCGCGGCCGAGTTGCTGTCGGCGTACGAGCCGGCGCTGCGCCGGGCCGCACCGATGGCCGAGCGGTTCGTCGGGGAGCTGAGCCACGAGGAGATCACCGCGGCGATCCATCTGATCGACGAGCTGCCCAAGCTCCGGGAACATCTGACGGCGGACATTTTGCCGATCCTTGCCACGCTGGACCGGGTCGGCCCGGACCTGCACGACCTGCTCGACGTCACCCGTGACCTCAAGCTCGCCGTGGCCGGCATCCCCGGGCTGGGCATGCTGCGCCGCCGCGGCGAGAAGCTCGCCGACGAGCCGGTGGGGTGAACGCCAGCCCGCCCGTGCCGTGGATCAGCAGTCGCAGGTGATCGTCGTGGCGGGCGCGGTGTGTCGGTGTTCGAGACCGGGATCGTGACCGAGGTGTTCGGACTGGCCCGGCCCGAATTCGACGTCGACTGGTACGACCTCGTGGTCTGCGCCGAGCGGCCGGGGCCGGTGCCGGTGGTCGGCGGAGCGAGCCTGCACACCCCGTACGGTCTGGCCGAGCTGGCGGCGGCGCGCAACGGGGTCAGGCCGGCGCGTACAGCTCGTCGATCTCGGTGCGTTGCGGCAGCGCCACCGAGGCGCCGAGCTTGCGCACGCAGGCAGCGCCGGCCGCCGACGCCCAGCGCACCGCGTCGACCAGCTCGCGCCCTTCGCCCCAGCCGACGGCCAGCGCGGCGGTGAACGCGTCACCGGCGGCGGTGGAGTCGACCACGTCGACCCGTACCGCCGGCACGTGCACCTCGGTGCCGTCCCGGTCGACGTACCAGGCGCCCTCCCCGCCGAGAGTGAGCACGGCCCGGGGAGTCAGGTCGAGCAGCGCGCGCGGCTCCTCCCGACCCCGGCCGGCGAGCGCCTGCGCCTCGCCCTCGTTGACGACCAGCAGGTCCACGGCGGCGAGCAGCTCGGGTGGGAGGTCCCGCGCCGGGGCGGCGTTCAGGATGACCCTGGTGCCGGCCTCGCGGGCGGCCACCGCGGCGGCAGTCACGGTCTGCACCGGGATCTCCAGTTGCGCGACCAGGACGTCCGCCGTACGGACGGTGGTCAGCTCCTCCTCGCTGAGGCCGACCAGGGCGTCGTTCGCGCCGGGGGTGACCACGATGGCGTTGTCCCCCTGGGCGTTGACCATGACCAGCGCCACTCCCGAGGTGCCGTAGACCACGCGAAGCTGACTGGTGTCCACGCCGGCCGCTGTGATGCGGGCCTTGAGGGTGACGCCGAAGGCGTCCGAGCCGATCGCGCCGAGGAAGGCACAGGAGGCGCCGGCGCGGGCCGCGGCCACGGCCTGGTTGGCGCCCTTGCCGCCGGGCACCATCACGAAGTCGGTGCCGAGCATGGTCTCGCCCTGTCGAGGCAGCGCGGGTGCCATCGCGACCAGGTCCATGTTGGCGCTGCCCACCACGGCGACCCGGGTCTGCGGCACGGCCGTCTCCGCCTGTCCGGCGCTCAGGCGGCGCGGGCGGTGAAGCGGTCGCCCGACCGCTCGACGACGAGTGGCAGCCCGAAGGTCTTGGAGAGGTTGTCACCGGTCAGCGTCTCGGCGAGCAGGCCCTGGGCGACCACCCCGCCCTCGCGCAGGAGTATCGCGTGGGTGAAACCGGGAGGGATCTCCTCGACGTGGTGGGTGACCAGCACCATGGCCGGGGCGTCCGGGTCGTAGGCCAGCTCGGCCAGTCGGGCGACCAGGTCTTCCCGACCGCCCAGGTCGAGCCCGGCGGCGGGCTCGTCGAGCAGCAGCAGCTCCGGGTCGGTCATCAGGGCACGGGCGATCTGCACCCGCTTGCGCTCACCCTCGGAGAGGGTGCCGTAGCGGCGTTCGGCGAGACCACCGACGCCGAGTTGACTCAGCAGTGCCCGCGCCCGCGCCTCGTCGCCACGGTCGTAGTTCTCCCGCCAACGGCCGACCACCGACCAGGCGGCGGTCACCACCACGTCGCTGACCCGCTCCTCGGCGGGCAGCCGCTCGGCGATCGCGGCGGTGGTGAGCCCGATCCGGGTACGCAGCTCGTTGACGTCGGTGCGGCCGATCCGCTCGCCGAGCACGTGCGCGACACCCGTGGTGGGGTGCAGCCGGCCGGCGGCGAGGTTGAGCAGTGTGGTCTTGCCGGCGCCGTTGGAGCCGAGCACGACCCACCGCTCGTCCAGTTCGACACGCCAGGTCAGGTCCTCTAGGAGGGCGGTGCCGGAGCGGCGCACGCCGACGCCGTCGAGGCTGACCACCAGATCCGGGTTCACCGCACCATCCAACCACGCAGCGCCGGGGTGCCCCCCATGGGCGGCACCTCAGCCATAGGGTGAAGCGCCGTGTCATTGATCACCAAGCCCGAAGGACGGCCCATGCCCAGCCGACGTACGGAGCTGCGCAGATGAGCGCGGTCATCGAGATCGAGGGTCTACGCAAGAGCTTCCGCAGCCTGCGCAGCGGCCGACGGGTGGCGGTGGACGGGTTCGACCTGCTGGTCGAGGCGGGCCAGGTCCACGGCTTCCTGGGCCCCAACGGCTCGGGCAAGACCACCACCCTGCGGGCCCTGCTCGGGCTGGTACGCGCCGACAGCGGCCGGATGACGGTGCTCGGCGAACCGTCGCCGGAGTTGCTGCCCCGGGTGGCGGGTCAGGTCGGCGCCATCGTGGAGAGCCCGCAGTTCTTCGGCAACTTCACCGGCTACCGGACGCTGCGGCTGTTGGCCCGCGCCGGTGGTGTGCCGGTCTCGCGGGTGGACGAGGTGCTGGATCTGGTGGGCCTGCACGACCGGGGCGATGAGCGGGTGAAGGGCTACTCGCTGGGCATGAAGCAGCGTCTGGCGGTGGCGTCCGCGCTGTTGAAGGACCCGCGTCTGCTCATCCTGGACGAGCCGGCGAACGGCCTGGACCCGGCGGGCATCCGGGAGATGCGGGACCTGATGCGGTCGCTGGCGGCCAACGGGGTGACAGTGCTGGTGTCCAGTCACATCCTGGGCGAGATCCAGCTCATCTGCGACCACGTCACGATCATCTCTCGGGGGCGGCGGGTCGCGACCGGTCGGGTGGACGAGGTGCTGGCGGGCCACGACCGGCACGAGTTCCTGGTCCGGGTGGCCGAGCCGGAGCGGGCCGTCGAGCTGCTGCACGCGGCCGAGCTGACGGCGGTGGTGGACGGTGGAGCGTTGGTGGTGAGCGGGGTGAGCGACCCGACGGCGATCAGCCGGGTGCTCGGTGAGCAGGGTCTATGGGTGGGCGAGCTGACGCCGCTGCGGCCGGATCTGGAGAGCGTCTTCCTGGAGCTGACCGGCGCGTACGAGCATCCGTCGGTGCCCCGGCAGGTCGGCGACCCGTCGCTGCCGCAGGACGAAGCTGTGATCGACCTCGATCGGGGAGTGGACGCGTGAACCTGGTGCGTGCCGAGTTGGAGCGACTGTCCGCGCGTCGCTTCGTGCAGCTCATGGTGGTCCTGTTGGCGTTGGCGTTCGCCGTCACGGCGGCGACCACCCTTGCCGGCTCCCACAAACCGAGCGTCAGTGAGCTGAACTCGGCGCGGACGCAGGCCGCCGAGGCGCGGCGTGACATGGAGGCCACCCACCAGGAGTGCCTGGCCCGCCAGGACGGCACCTCAACCTCCGACTCGGACAGGTACTTCCCCAGCGACTGCTCCCAGATCGACCCGATCCGGCAGGACCGGCTGCCGATCGCCGCCGACTTCCTGCCGGGTGTGTTCACCTTCGCCGAGCAGGCCCAACCGCTGCTGTACTTCCTCATCGCGTTCCTGGTGTTGTTCGGGTTCCTGGTCGGCGCCTCCTACATCGGCGCGGACCTGACCTCGGGCGGGGTGGTGAACCTGCTGCTCTGGCGACCGCGCCGGTTGACGGTGCTCGCGACCAAGCTGGGCACCCTGCTCGGCGCGGTGCTGGTCCTGGCCCTGCTGGCGTCGGTGGTCTATCTCGCCACGTTCTGGGTGATCGGGCAGGCTTTCGGGTTGCCGGGCAGACTGGACGGCGACTTCTGGCGCTCACTCGGCGCGGTGCACGGCCGTGGCCTGGTGCTGGTGCTGCTGGCCTCCGCGCTGGGCTTCGCGATCGCCACGCTGGGTCGGCACACGTCTGCGGCGCTCGGCGCGCTCGCCGCGTACGCGGTGGTCTGGGAGTTGGGTGGCCGAGTGGTCCTGGAGATCATCGACGCGCGGAAGTCGGACCTGTTCATGCTGTCCAGCCACATCGGGGCGTGGCTCAACGGCGAGGCGCGGTTCTATGACGAACAGGTCTGCCGGGGCAGCGGCCAACTCCCGTACTGCGAGGGGTTTTACACGGTGACCTGGCTGCCGGCGCTGTTGGTGCTGCTGGCGATCACCGGCGGTCTGACCGCGGCGGCGTTCGCCGTGTTCCGTCGCCGCGACCTGATCTGAGTCGAGGCCGTCGGGTCGCCCCGGTCCGGGCGGCCCGACGGAACGGCCAGGCGACGCCCGGCAGGAGCTTGCAAGCCGTGGGGCGCGGTGAAATATTCCTTCACATGACCGCCGCAGCGGGCTCAGCCGACGGTGGAGCCGAACACCTCGTCGCGCACGGCGTTGAGGGCGGTGCGCAGCGCGCCGTGCAGGATCGGCTCCTCGGTCAGCCCGGTCGGCACCACTCGCGGCTGGACCAGGGTGATCGCGGCGACCTCCTGCTGCACCCGGTCGGCGAGCGCCGCGCCACCGGCCTGGCCCACCTCCCCGGCGAGCACGACCAGCGGCGGGTCCAGCACCACGCAGGTGCTGGCCACGCCGAGCGCGAGCCGACGGGCGAGTTCGTCGAGCATCGGGCCGCCGTCAGCGCCGGCCGCGACGGCCGCGCGGACCGCCTCGGCGGCGTCGGCATCCGGGTAGCCGTGCTCGCGGGCCACCGCGCGCACCGAGTCCGCACCGATCAGCTGCTGGAAGGCCGGCTTGGCGCGACGCGAGACGTCGCGCGGGATGGGCGCGCCGGGCACCGGAAGGTAGCCGATCTCGCCGGCCGCACCGCTGCTGCCGTGGTGCAACCGCCCGCCCAGCATGATCGCCAGGCCGACGCCGGCGCCCACCCAGACCAGCACGAAGTCCGACAGCCCTCGCGCCGCGCCGGACTGCGCCTCGGCCACGGCCGCCAGGTTGACGTCGTTCTCGAAGACCACAGGTGTGTGCAGGTCGTCCCGCAACGCGGCGAGCAGACCACTGTGCCAGCGCGGCAGGTTGAAGGCGAAGGTGATGTCGCCGGTGCCGGGGTCGACCAGGCCCGGCGTGCCGAGCACGATCCGTCGTACGCTGCTCAACTGCGCCTGGGCGCTGCTCGCCGCCTGCACGACGGCGTTGTGCACCACGCCCACCGGGTCGTCGGTGTCCCGGGTCGACTGCTCCACCCGGCCGATGACCGCGCCGGTGATGTCGGCGCACGCGGCCACCACCCGGTCCGGCCCGACGTCCACGCCGACGACGTGCGCACTGCTCGGGCGGACGGCGTAGAGCTGGGCGTTCGGCCCCCGCCCGCCGGCCTGCTCGCCGACCCGCGCGACGAGGCCGCGCTCCTCCAACCGCTCGACAAGTTGCGAGGCGGTGACCTTCGACAGACCGGTCAGTTCGCCGAGTCGGGCCCGGGTCAGCGGGCCGCGTTCGAGGAGCAGTTCCAGCGCGGCACGGTCGTTGAGCGCCCGCAACAGACGGGGGGTGCCGGGCAGCCGGGTCGCACTCATGACACGTCCTCTAGTTTTAGTAAACTTTGCTAACTGTAAACCGACCTGCGAACGGGTAGCCGTAGCGTAACGGTCACCCGACGGTGGGACGCTCGGCCGAGTCGGCAGGGCCAGGACCACCACCGGTACGACGTTTCGTACCCGCGGGGGCACCGAAGGGGGAAACACGTGGGGTTGGATCCAGGACTGCGCCGGCTCGCGCTGGGCACGCTGCTGGCCGCGTACCCGGGACCGGTTCCGCCGGACTGGGCGGTCGACCTGCTGGCCGACGGGCTGGCCGGGCACACCCTGTTCGGCACCAACGTGCACGACACCGCGCAGGTGGCGGCGAGCACCGCCGCACTGCGCACCGGTCGACCCGACGCGCTGATCGCGATCGACGAGGAGGGTGGCGACGTGACCCGGCTGGCGCACGCCACCGGCAGCCCGTACCCCGGCAACGCCGCCCTGGGTGCGATCGGCGACGTGGCCCTCACCCGACGGGTCTACCAGGCGATCGGCGCCGAACTGGCAGCGCTCGGCATCACCGTCAACCTCGCTCCCACCGTCGACGTCAACACCGCCGACGACAACCCGGTGATCGGCACCCGGTCCTTCGGCGCGGATCCGGTGCGGGTGGCCGCCCACTCGGCCGCCGCCGTGGCCGGGTTGCAGGCCGCCGGCGTCGCCGCCTGCGCCAAGCACTTCCCCGGGCACGGTGCCACAGTCACCGACTCCCACCACGAACTACCCACAGTGGATGCTCCGCTGGGCCTGCTCCGCCAGCGGGACCTACCGCCGTTCGCGGCCATCGTCGCCGCCGGGGCGCGCGCCGTGATGACCGCGCACATCCGGGTGCCGGCACTCACCGGCGCCGACCCGGCCACCTTCAGCCGAGCCGTCCTTGTCGACCTGTTGCGCACCGAGTACGGCTTCACCGGCACCGTCATCACCGACGCGCTGGAGATGAAGGGTGCCGCGGTGGCCGCCGGTGGGGTCGGGCCGGCTGCGGTCCGGGCCCTGAGCGCGGGTGCCGACCTGCTCTGCATCGGCGCGAAGGTCGACGCCGAACTGGTCGAGCGGGTGGCCGCCGAGATCGTCGACGCGCTCGCCGACGGCCGGCTGGCGAGAGCGCGGGTCGAGGAGGCGGCCGGCCGCGCCGCCGATCTCGCCGCCTGGACCCGGGCCGCCAGCGGGTCACCGGCCACCGGCGACACCGAGCTGGGGTACGCGGCAGCGCGTCGAGCGGTCCGGGTGGATGGCCTGCTCACTGGCCTGGACCAGCCACTTGTGGTGCAACTGCACACCGAGTCGACGATCGCCGAGGGGCGGGTTCCGTGGGGCCTCGGTCCGCACCTGGACGGGGTGTCGGAGATCCGGGTGATCGCCGCCGAGACCGACCCGGCCACGCTGCGCGGATTGGCGGGCGACCGTCCCATCGTCCTGGTCGGACGACACCTGCACCGGCTGCCCGGCGGTCCGGACCTGATCGCCGAGCTGGCGGCCCAGCACCCCGTGACAGTGGTGGAGATGGGCTGGCCGGCACAGTGGCGGCCCGTTGGCGTCCGCGCCTTCGTCACCACCTACGGCGCGAGCCACGCCAACGGTCGCGCGGCGGCCGAGGTGCTCGGCCTGGCCGGCTAAGCCACGGCGTTCTCCGGCCGGGCTGAAAAGCTCGGCCGGATGTCGCGCCCCGGCACCGCGCCGAAGTGTCCACAGTCACTGGTCGCCACTCCTTGAACATGTTCAACATCGACCCTAGTCTGATGACGTCGGTAGTTGAACACGTTCAAGAAGGGCGTCCACATGGACATCAAGGTCTGGATGTACGTGATCTACCTCGCGGTCAGCATCGGCCTGACCATCTGGGTGGCTCGCGCACTGTCCCGCAACGGGCAGGTCTTCCTGGAGGAGGTGTTCGCCGAGGAACGACTCGCCCGGGCCGTCAACAGCCTCCTGGTGGTCGGCTTCTACCTGCTCAACCTCGGCTACGTCACGGTGGCGATGAAGCACCCCGACCCGGTCGATTCGACCAGCCAGGCCATGGAGGAGCTGTCTATCAAGATCGGTTTGGTGCTGCTGGTGCTCGGCGCGCTGCACTTCTTCAACGTCTTCGCGCTCGGCCGCTACCGCCGAAACCGACTCCGCCAGCTCGCCACCCACCCCCCGCTCGCCCCGATCGGCCGACTCCCCATGCCGTCCGCCCCTCCCGGATCGCAGTTCGTCGGCGCGTACCCGGGCGGACCGCAGCCGACCGGTGCACACCCGGCAGGACCCCCGCCGGCTGGCCCGCAGCCGGGCGTCGGCCCGACGAACAACCCACAAACCCGATGACCGCGCCCCCGACCGGTGGCGGCGGTCGGCTCCCGGATCCCACCGCTCACTCCGGCGGTGGGATCCGGGGGTTCACCGTCCTGTTCGACGCCGACTGCCCGATCTGCCGCGCCGCCCGCCGCTGGTTGTCGTCCCGCGCCCAGCTCGTACCCCTGGAGTTCGTGCCGGCCGGGTCCACCGAGGCCCGGCGGCGCTTCCCCGGCCTGAACCACGACGCGACGCTGCGCGACCTCACCGTGATCGCCGACACCGGCGAGGTGTACGCGGGCGACGGCGCCTGGTTCGCCTGCCTCTGGGCGCTGACCGACCACCGGTCCACGGCCGAGCGGCTGGCCCGACCGCACCTGCTGCCCCTCGCCCGCCAGACGGTGGCCGCCGCCTCGGCGATCCGCGAACGGATCCGCGACCCGTGGGCCGAGCCGACCGACGAACCGGCGGGATACGGTGACCTCGATGACCGAAGAGCCTGCGCAGACGACCACTGCGGGTGACCCAGCCACCGCCCGGGGCGAGCAGACCCGGCAACTGATCCGGGACACCGCGATGCGGCTGTTCCGCGAACGCGGATACGCCCAGACCACCATGCGGGCGATCGCGCAGGAGGCCGGCGTGGCGGTCGGCAACGCCTACTACTACTTCGGCTCCAAGGACCACCTGATTCAGGAGTTCTACGCCCAGTCCCAGGTCGAGCACCGGGCCGCCGCGCAGCCCGTGCTCGATCGGGAGGAGGCGTTCGGTCCCCGGCTCGCCGGAGTGCTGCACGCGGGGATCGACGTGTTGACGCCCTCACACGGATTCGCGGCGACCTTCTTCAAGACGGCGGCGGAACCCACCTCGCCGCTGAGCCCCTTCTCCGCTGAGTCCTCCGGCCCCCGACAGGCGGCCATCGACCTCTTCGGCGAGGTGTTGACCGGCTCGACGGCCACTGTCGACGCCGAGCTGCGTCCACAGCTGCCCGAGCTGCTCTGGCTCGCGTACATGGGCGTGATCCTCTACTGGGTGCACGACCGATCACCCGGCCAGACCAAGACCCGCCAACTGATCGACGGGGCCGTGCCGCTCATCGATCGGCTCGTGGCGCTGTCCCGACTCCGGGTCCTTCGGCCGGTGACCCGACAGGTGCTCGACCTGATTCGTACGCTCCGTCACTGATCCGGTCGACCTCCTTCGGCTGGCGAAGCAGCAGGTCAAGTCCGCTTTTCGACACTCCGAACCGACAGCTTCAACCTTGCCCCGAGCCTGTTCGATACGTAGCGTGATCGACACGTAGCGGCCTGCCGCTACACCCGGAACCGGGGCCTGGGGGGAGGTTGCGGACCGTGGATCCGGCCCGGGATCCACGGTCCGCGCCCATCACCCCCACCCATCACCCCGCCCCCACCCCACCCCACCCCACCCCGCCCCACCCCGCCCCGCCCCGCCCCGCCGATCTTGCAGTTTCGGTGGTTGAGATGCGTGGAATGCCCGGGTATGTCGCGACAGAAAGTGCAAGATCGCGGACAGTTGCGGCTTCGGGCCGGTCAGCGCGGATAGACCCCGTACGCGCGCCAGCCCCGGTCCGGGAAGCCAGCCGCTTCGGCGACCCGAGCCGAGGCGTGATTGTCCCGCTCGTGCAGGTAGGTAGGGATCGCTCCCTCGTCGAGCACCCGCCGCGCAGCCTGGGCCACCAGCCGACGGGCGAGACCACGCCCCTGGGCGGCCGGCACTGTGCCGACTGCCAACTCGTGCCCGTACGCGTCGTGCCGTTTGATCGCGGCACCGGCCAGATAGGCACCGTCCGGGCCACGGACCACCAGCACCGGCCGGTCGAAGAGTCGCAGCCACGGCGGCAGCCCGGTGGCGGTCGGCTCGGTCCACTCCCCCACGTCGGGCAGCGGAGCGGGTGTCCGGCTCCACCGGAACGGACCGTCGTGTACGCAGAATTCGGGCCGGCCGACGGCCTCCGGCAGCGCGGCGAGCAACCGAGCCGGCGTACGGCGAACCAACGCGCGGATCGCCGCCACCCGGTCCGGCGCCACGGAGAGCACGGCGCTCTGCCCGGTGTCCACGGCGAGCGCGGGGCGTAGCCGGCCATCCCAGGCCGGTTCGGCACGCCGCTGCGAGGCGACCACGTGCAACCCCGGCCCGGCCGGCCACTGGCCGAGCCAGGTGGCCAGGTGCAGGTGAAGTCGCCGGTCGAGCATGCGCACCTCCCCGCGTCACCCGACCCGTCGTCGATCACCGTACGCCGGACGGCAGGGCCGGGCGCAGGATACGTCAGGGCCGCGCGGAAAAGGGCCCGGGAACCGAGCACTGGGATCGACCGTCATATGTATTTCCATATCTGGACACCTTTGTTTGGGACGGTGAACGCATGCCGATTCAGCCGAGCGATCACTACCAGCAGGATCCCGAGCGACTCTGGCGGGCAGCGGAGGCCGTCGGGGGCAATCCGCCCCAGCCGCGCTACCGGAACCCTCGGACGGTCGGCGGCGGCCTGTCGTGGGCCGGCCTGAACAAGCTGTCCGTCGGCAGCTCCAGTCGGCACCGCCTGAACAACCACTGACGCCCCACCGAGCGGGTGGCACCGAAGGGCAGCCTCTGCGTTCGCCCGGGCCGACACACCGGAGGAGGTCCAGCGGCGGCTTTCGCACACCTGTCGGGTAATTTCTTGTGGTCCGCCATCCCGGCCTACGACAGGAGAAGCTCCGCGCATGGGCAAGAAGACGATCCACGTCTCCGACTTCACCGGCACGGTTCTGCAGCAGGACGACGAGGTGGTCCGCGTCGTCGTACTGGAGCACCCGGACCTGGTCGCCGGGCCCGTGCAGTTGGACGCCACCCCGGGCGAGGTGGAGAACATCGACGACGCGGCACTGGACGTGGCGGTGGTGGAGATCCACGATCGGCACGGCCACGGTGAGCCCCGCCGGGTGGTGTTGACCGCCAGCGAGTTCGACGCGATGGCCACCGACGTGCCGATGGCGCAACTGTTGAAGACGGCCGAGCGGGTCCGCCCGCCCAAGGCCCGCAAGACCACCGAGAAGATCGACTACGGCACGCTGGAGCACGCCGGCAAGCCCCACCGGGGCCGGGTCACCGAGGAGGAGGCCCGCCTGGTGCGCGAGCAGCTCGACGAGGTCAACAAGCGACTCGCCGACGCGGGCGTACGCCAGATCGACCCGGCCGATCCGGAGCACGCCCTGCGTTACGGCTTCCCTGAGGCGTCCTGACCCCGCGTTCTCACTTCTTTCCGACGGCGGCGGCGAGGGCGCTGGCCAGGTCGCCCTCGACCGTCGCCTTGTCCAGGCCCAGGTTGGTGAGCACGCCGGCGCCGTCCTCCTGCTCCAGCAGGGCGAGCAGGATGTGCTCGGTGCCGATGTAGTTGTGCCCGAGGCGCAGCGCCTCCCGGAAGGTCAGCTCCAGCGCCTTCTTGCCGCGCGCGTCGTACGGAATGAGGTCCGGCACCTGCTCGACGCGCGGTGGCAGGACGGCAGCGACCGCCTCCCGTACCGCCTCGGAGGTGGCGCCGCGACCAGCCATCACCCTGGCGGCCAGCCCTTCCGGCTCGGCCAGCAGGCCCAGCACCAGGTGCTCGGGGCCGATCTCGGCGTTGCCGCTGGCGCGGGCCTCCTCCTGCGAGGCCATCACCACGTTGCGGGCGCGCGGGGTGAACCGGCCGAAGCCGGCGTTGGGGTCGAGCGCGGCCGCGTCGGTCGCCTTCGGCACGAAGCGCTTCTGGGCGGCCTGCTTGCTGACGCCCATGCTGCGGCCGATGTCGGTCCAGGAGGCGCCCGAGCGCCGGGCCTGGTCGACGAAGTGCCCGATCAGGTGATCAGCGACCTCGCCGAGGTGGTCGGCGGCGATGACCGCGTCGGTGAGCTGGTCGAGCGCGTCGGTGTGCGCTGTCTTGATCGCCTGGATCAGGTCGTCGAGCTTGACGGTGCTGCCGATCTGAAGAGGATCTGTCATGCGTCAACCATAGGTTGACGTATCCGCCTCGTCAACCCTGAGTTGACGATGGTGGTCCCGTCAGGCGGTGTACTCCGGCAGGAGCTGTGCGACGGCCTCCGGCGACGGCATGCCGGCGATCTCCTCGGAGATCAGTCGTGCGGCGTGCCGCTGGTCGACCTGACCACGCCGCGGAAGCAGGAGGTGTGTCTGCTCGGCGATGGCGCTCGCGTCCACCTCCCCGGGGAGGAGCCGAAGACCGACCCCGGCCGCGGTGAGGGCCTCCGCGTTGGCGAACTGGTCCGCGCCCTGCGGCAGCAACAACTGGGGTACGCCGGCCGCGAGCGCGCCGAGGGTGGTGCCGCTGCCGCCGTGGTGCACCACCACGTCGGCGAGCGGCAGCAAC
>NZ_JBEYSL010000113.1:0-15400 GCF_040642735.1 Micromonospora sp. NPDC047753
GGTGACATCACCGTTCCCGGTTGGCACCCCGAAGTCGACGGAGCCGTTCGCTCACACGCATGGTTCGGCACGGACGGGTCGTTCCTCGGTCTGGCTGGCCTGCCCGGGACCGGCCAGTGGCAGATCGGCGCGAGCATCACCGCCGACGACGACCTCGAGCCCACCCTGGAGGCTCTTCAGCGGCTGTGGGACGAACGCACCGGCCACCCGCAGGTCCGCCTGTCCGACGCGACCTGGTTGTCGAACTTCCGGGTCAACGTCCGCATGGTCGAGGACTACCGCCGCGGCCGAGTCCTGCTCGCCGGCGACGCCGCGCACGTTCACCCGCCCACCGGAGGGCAGGGAATGAACACCGGCATCCAGGACGCGTACAACCTGGGATGGAAGCTTGCCGCCTGCCTCAACGGCCACGACGACACCCTGCTCGACACCTACCCGGCCGAACGCCTGCCCGTCGCCCGTCGTGCGTTGGCGCAAAGCACCAACATCCTCGACGTGGTCACCAACCGCAACCCACTCGTCCGGTTCGCCGTGCAACGACTGCTCCTGCCGATCCTCAGCCGGCCCTCGATCAACCGCAGGCTCACCGCTCGCGTGTCCCAGATCGACATCGGCTATCGCGACGGGCCCCTGGCAGACGACGAGCTGTCCGGCGGCCGCGTCCGACCCGGGGATCGGGCCCCCGATGCCCACCTCCTCGATGCGGCAACCAGGCGGCCGGTGCGGCTGTTCGACCTGCTCCGCGGGCCACGATGGACACTGCTCCTGGTCGGCGACGCGTCCGCCAGCCGCCTCGACTGTGATGCTCTTCCCGACCAGGTGCGCACCTGCTTGATCACGCCCGCGCCGTCGACGTCGTTCTCCGGCCGGGTGGTCATCGACCGCGACGGGACGTTTCGTCGGGCCTACCGAGCAAAGCCCGGCACAGCGTTGCTCATTCGCCCGGACGGCTACCTCCACTGGCGCGCGCACACCCCCAGCGCCGACGCGGTGGCCAAGCACGTCCTTGGCGCAGGCGCGCAGCCCACCCAGACGTCCACTGTGGCTGGTCGTGACCTGACAACTTGAGGAGTCCTTCGAGATGGTGCAACCCTGGTGGCCGCTGGCTCTGTTGGCAGTGATCCAGCTCTGCGACGCGGTGTTATGCGCAAAGCCGGTCGCCTTCATTCGGCAGTGTCTGATCGACGTCCGGTTCCCTGCACGCTTCTGGAAGTTTCTTCCTCCGCTCAAGGCTGCCGCAGCGGCTGGGCTTGTCGTCGGGATCTGGGTTCCGCCGTTGGCGGTGCTCGTGTGTGCGGCGCTGGTCTGCTACTTCGTGGTGGCGGTCTCGGCGCATGTCCTCGCCCGCGATTTCGGCCGCAACCTGTTCCTGAACGCGACGGCAATGTTGGTCATCTGCTCGGCGGCGTTGGCCTTCACGGCCCAGGCCGCATGATCGAACACGCGACGACGACGCGGGGGTTGGGTCATCGCGCGCGCGTCCCGACTCCTCAGCAGCGCGCGCCGTCCCGCACCGCCAGGAGCGGCAGGCCCGCCGCGTACCGCCGGAAAAAGCCTGCGGTCGGAGTGTCCGCCGTCGCGACGTCGCCCGGGGTGCCCTCGGCGACCACAGCGCCCCCGCTCGGACCGGCTCCCGGCCCGAGGTCGATCACCCAGTCCGCCGACGCGGCGGCGGGGATGTCATGTTCGGCCATGACGACGGTGTTGCCCGAGTCCAGCAACACATCGAGTGCGTCCACCACCCGCTGGATGTCAGATGGGTGCAAGCCAGAGACCGGCTCGTCGAGAATGACGAGACCGGCCTTGCGGCTCGCCTCACCGCGCTGGATCGCGGAGGCCAGCTTCAGCCGCTGCGCCTCACCGCCGGACAACTCTGTGGCGCTTTGCCCGAGTTGGAGATAGCCGAGCCCGACCCGGTCCAGTGCCCCCAGGGTCTCGGCGAGCTGCCGGGGCTCGGAGAACCGCTGCACGGCCTCGGCGACAGTCAGGTCGAGCACCTCGTCGATGACCAGCCCGTTGTACCTGATGTCCAAAGCCTCGGGCTGGTAGCGCCGACCCTCGCACGCGTCGCAGACCACCCACACATCCGGCAGAAAGTGCATGTCGACCAGTTTGCGACCATAACCGGTGCAGGTCTCGCAGCGACCGCCGCCCGGGGCGTTGAAGCTGAACCAGGAGGCGTTGACCCCGCGCTCGCGCGCGGTCTCGGTTTCGGCGAACAGCTTGCGGACGATGTCGAACGCTTTGCTGTACGTCGCCGGGTTAGACCGCGGAGTTCGCCCAAGCGGTTCCTGATCGACGACGGCGACCCAACTGAACTCCTCGACGCCAGTGACCTCACGCACCGTGTCTGTCACCGTCCCGTTCAGAGCGGCCTGCACACCCGACCCGAGCGCACCGAGCAGGCTGCTCTTGCCGCTGCCGCTGCCGCTCACCCCGGTCAGACAGGTGAGCCGATTGGCCGGGAGACTCACCAGGTCCGCAGTCACGTTGTGCGCGCGCAGGCCGTGCAGCTCCACCCAGCCAATGTCGTCCCCGACCGGCCGGCGGGCCCGGCGCAGCCGTGGCCCCTTACCGGCCAGATAGCGCCCCGTCATCGACGTCGGGTGGGCGGCCACGTCGGCGGGAGGCCCCGACACGAGGACCTCACCGCCGAAACGGCCCGCGCCGGGCCCCATGTCGATCACCCAGTCGGCTCGGGCGATCAGCTCAGGGTCGTGCTCGACGAGGAGCACCGTGTTGCCAGCCCCACGCAGGTCCAGGGCAATGTCGAGCAGGTGCGCCTTGTCCGCCGGATGCAGCCCGGTCCCGGGCTCGTCGAGGACGAAGATGATGCCGCTCAGTTCGGTGCTGAGCTGTGCGGCGAGCCGGGTCCGCTGCAACTCACCCGCGGACAGCGACGCCGCGCTCCGGGACAGCTGGAGATGGGCCAGGCCAAGCCGGTCGAGGATTCCGAGCCTGCGACCGAGGTCCTGCAGCAGCGGCTCACCCACCTCCCGCTGCCGGGCGCCCAGTTCGTCCGCCACGCGCTTCGCCCAGCGGCGCACCTCCCGTACTTCCACCTCGAGCAGGCCGGGGTACGTCAGCCCGCCGAACCGCACCAACCGCGCCACCTGGTCGTACCCGCTGCCGTCACAGGTGCAGCAGGGCTGCTTGCGCATGTACGGCAGGTAGCGCTCCTTGGCGCTGGACGTCTGGGCGTTCACGAACACCCGCTCCACCTCGGCGAGCGCGCCCCGCAGCGGCTGGCTCGAGGTGTAGGTCACCATGGCCGTCTCATTCTTGTTCGTCATCTCGACGGTGGCCTCGATCTTCTCGTCACCCGTGCCGTAGAGCACGCAGTGACGGAACTCCTCAGGCAGCGACTGCCACGACCGGCCGAGGTCCACGCCCCGCTTCTCGGCAAGCGCCGGTACGAACGCGTGCTCCCCTGATCGCCATTTCGCGTACCAGGGCGAGGCGCCCTCGAAGAGCGGACGCTCCGGGTGGGTGATGACCAGGTCCTCCTCCGCCTGCCAGCGCCCCCCTACTCCGTGGCAGTCCGCACAACTCCCTTCCGGTGTATCGCGGTCGAAGTGAGCGGTCGTCAGATGCCCGTCCACCACCGGATCCGTGCCAATCCCCGGAAGACGCGAGTACAGCAGCCCCAGGTGCCCGTCGATGCCGGTGATCGTCGCAACAGTGGAGCGGGGGTTGCGGTTCAGCCGGCGCTGGTCGACCGCGAGCGTCGCGCCGAGGCCCAGGATACGGTCGACCTTCGGCCGATTACGTTGGGTAATGTACTGCCGTACGAACGGCGAAAGCCCTTCCAGATACCGCAGCTGGGCTTCGTTGTGCAGAGTGTCGATGGCCAGCGAAGTCTTGCCGCTGCCACTCACGCCGGTGAAGGCGACGAGCCGCCCCTTGGGGATACTCACTGACACGTCCCGCAAATTGTTGGTACGAGCCCCCACCACGTCAATGGTCTCGCGTCCGATACCCGCGACGTCCCGTACGAATGCAGTCAACCTTTTTCACCCTCTCGCAACGCGGCATGGCCTGGGCGCAGCGGCCAACCCACCCGTGCCGAACACATCGAGCACGCCGCTACCCGGCAGGCCGTCATCGGTGGCGCTGAGCGTTCGCCGCACCAGATCTGTCAGCCGTCGCCCGGCCCCGGTGCGGCCGTACTGCGGATCAGATGTCGGATTCCGCAGTGAGCTTCGCGCTGTCGGGGGCGAAGACGGTCATCCAGTGCGGACGCAGCCGGTAGTAGACGACGTCGTTGTCCCAGTCGAAGAAGTCTTCGCCGTAGAAGTCCTTGAGGTACGCCAATACTTCCGGCCAGTCCGCGGCCGGCTCACTGTCCCGAGGGTTGAGGGTCTCCACCTTGCCATGCGTGAACACGCCCAGGTCCTCACCACGCATGTGTGCGGCGCTGACGGCGGACCGCGCCGCGAGGTGGCGAGCCTTGGCTGCGCCGCGCGCCGTGCCGAAGTGCCACATTCCGTGCAGGAAGTGCCCATCCACACCGCTGATCCGGGGCTCACCTTTCGCCGTCACGGTGGACAGGGCGAGAGTGCACATGCCGGTGAGGACCTGGGTGAGCTGCTGCGCGGTCAGGGTGCGCTCGGTGTTGATGATCGAGCGGAGGTGCGCGGCGGAGCGGGAGAGGGAGTCGTCAAGGAGGGCCTGCAGCTCTTCGAGCTCTTCTGGAGTTTCGCGCACGGAGTTCCTCATCTATCTGACGTCCACGGGTGTCGGTCCACGCGGGCCGTCGACGCCGGCCCGATGAACCCCATCCTCAATCCAAATCCTGACACCTTGTGTCAGATATCCTCATCCATCTTGCGAATGCCAGCGGAACGCCGCCGCAGGGGCGGGCGACCATGCGACACCGGAAGGGGGTCGCGGTGCGTGGACAGCTTGCTGGGCCACCACATCCATCGACCCACGTCCAGAGTCAGCGCGGTGACCAGGACCGAGCGGACGATCATGGTGTCCAGCAGCACGCCAAACGCCACTGCGAACCCCAGCTGCGCCGCGAAGACCAACGGCAGCGATCCCAGCGCCGCGAAGGTACCGGCCAGGACCAGACCGGCGGAGGTGATCACACCGCCGGTGGCGGACAGTCCGGCCCGCGCGCCCTGTCGGGTGCCGTGCAGCTGTGCCTCTTCCCGTACCCGGCTGACCAGGAAGATGTTGTAGTCGATGCCTAGGGCGACCAGGAACACGAACACCAGGAGTGGGAAGTTCGCGTCCGCCCCGGCGAAGTCGAACACGTGGTTGAACACCAGCGCGCTCACGCCGAGGGCCGCTCCAAGCGACAGCACCACCGTTGCCATAAGCAGCAGCGGCGCGACGATCGCCCGCAGCAGCAGCGCGAGGATGAGGAAGACAACGATCAGCACGACGGGGATGATCACCTTGGCGTCGCGGGCGGCCGACTGTTGTGTGTCGAGTGCGATCGCCGTGCTGCCGCCGAGCCGCGCATCCGCACCATCGATCTGGTGGACCGCGGTTCTGGCCTGCTCGACGGTGCGCATCGCAGCCTTGCTGCCGGGCGCGTCGCTGAGCGTCCCGAGAACGAAGACGTCACCATCCTTGACCACAGGTACCGCGACGCCGGCGATTCCTGGAATGCCTGACAGCACGGTCCTGACCTGCTCCGCCGAGGCGGCCTTGGCCACGACATAAATGGGGTCACCCGACCCGGCCGGAAAGTGCCTGGACTGGATCTCCTCGCCGACGACCGCCTGCGGCTCGCTGATGAACTGGCCCTTGCTCGGGATCCCATCGGCCTTGAGCTCCGTCATCCCGGTCGCCATGACACCGAGCACGAGCGCGGTGACAACCCATACGATCCGCGGCCGGCTGGAGATGGCGGTGCCAATCCGCGTCCAGATGCTGTCCTTGGCCGTCCCGACCGAGCCGTACGACGGCCTTACCGGCCAGAATACCCAGCGGCCACAGATGACCAGGAGGGCCGGCATGAGGGTGAGCATGGCAAGCAGCCCGACGACGATACCGATGGCGCAAGCCGGGCCGAGGCCTTTTGTGGAGTTGAGAGTGGCCATCAGCAGCACCAGCAGGCTGACAGCGACGGTCGCGGCGCTGGCGATGATCGCGGGGCTGGAACGGTACAGAGCTTCCGCCATCGCCTCGTGCCGGTCCTCGTGTCGCCGCAACTCTTCCCGGTACCGGGAGATGAGTAGTAGCGCGTAGTCGGTGGCGGCGCCGAACACCAGTACGGTCAGGACGAGGCTGGTCTGCGTGTTGACGACGAGTCCGGCGTTCTTTGCCAGCAGGTAGATCACCGCTTCCGCCGTGACCAGGGCGCCGCCCGCGGTCAGGAGCGGCAGCAGTGGCAGCAGTGGACTGCGGTAGGTGAACAGCAGGATGACCACCACTACCAACGCCGTGATCATCCCCAGGGCGCCTCCTCCGCTGAAGGCCGTTACCGAGTCGGATGCGTAGCCGGCCGGCCCGGTGACGTGGAACCCGAGACCGTTGGCGCCCTGTTGCCCTACAGCGGTCATTTCGCCGACCACCGTGTGGGCCCCGTCCCAGCCCTCATTACCGTCGTCAACCTGCACCACGGTCAGGATGGCCTTGCCATCCTGGGACTTCGACGGCTCCTGTGGCTGCCCCACGACCTTCTCGATGCCCTGGAAGGCCTCGGCGTCAGCTTGGGCCTTGGCCATGTCCGCAGAGGTGACGCCCTCGGGCCGGTCATAGATCACGATCGCGGGCAGGGTCTCGGCGGGCTGGAACTTCTTTGCCTGGTCGAGGACCCTGGTCGCCTCCGCGTTGCTGGGCAGCCAGGCTGAACTGTCGTTCTTCTCAACATCGCCCAGGTTGCCGGCCAGCAGGAAGGCCGGCACCATCAGGGCGATCCACACGGCCACGACTGCCCATTTCGCTATCCTGCCGCTGGGCAAGGTCATTACTTTCCGCAACATGGGGATTCCTCAGTATTCAGTCGACGTGAGATCGCTTGTAGGGATTCCTGACGGCATCGATCCCGTACACCTGACCGCAGGTCGGAATGACGTCCAGGACGACGCCGGTGAGGGGGTGTCGCCGTCGGTGAACAGCAGCGCGCCGTTGACATTGCGGTAGGCGACGATGAGAGCCGCCGAAGCGGGGAGCCCTTACAGGCGGTCCACCGTCCACGGCCGGAGCTTGTCGGGGTGTCGCACCGCCCAGATGCGCTTGATTCGGTCGCCTACGACGTCGAAGGCGTACACCGATACGGTGACGCCGTCCTGCTGGGCGATCAGGCCGGGTTGGCCGTTGACCGTACGCTCCAGAATCGTCAGGTTCCGAAGTCTGCCCTCAAGGTGGATCAGGGAGCGGCCGATCTGCTCGGCGCCTTCGATCGGGTGGAGCACGGCGCCGACAATGCCGCCGCCGTCGGCGATCGCCGTGGCGTTGGGGTCGAGGAGACCGATGAGGGCGTTGATGTCCTTGGCTTCCCATGCCTGTTTGAAATTCCTGACGATGTCGGCGCGTGGGGCTGTCGAGGTCGCGCGGTTCTGTGCCGCGCGAACGCGTCGGCGGGCCGAGGAGGCCAGCTGGCGGCATGCCGCCGGGGTACGGCCGACGACGTCGCCGACTTCCGCGAAGGAGTAGCGGAAGACGTCGTGCAGGATGAACGCGACGCGCTCGGCCGGGGTCATCGATTCGAGTACGACGAGGAAGGCCATGGTGATCGATTCGTCGAGGGTTATGCGGTCGGCCGGATCGATGGCGGTGGCGTCGGACCGTCCGCTGGTCCACTCTGCGGGTTCGGGTAGCGGCTCGGGGATCCATTCGCCCACGTAGGTCTCCCGCCTAACCCGTGCCGAGGAGAGCAGGTTGAGGCAGATGCGGCTGGCGACCTTGGTCAACCAGGCGCCGGGGGATCGGATTTCCTCCTGCTGTCGGTGGGGCATGGCGTACCAGCGGGCATAGGTCTCTTGGACGGCATCTTCGGCGTCGGCCAGGGAGCCGAGGAGCCGGTAGGCGAGATTGATCAGCTGACGCCGTTCGTTCATGACCGCGGTCAGGCTCGGATCGGGTCGGGCATGTCCTGGCTCGGTTCGTCTGGTCATGGTGTGGCCGACTCCCTTTGGTCGCGTCTGCCCTCACTTGTTTCGACAAGACAGCACACGGAATTGTGAGGTTCGCGCGTCGCCTCACATTCCGAGGCGCCGTGTTGTCGTACCACTGAGACGATCACCCCACCCAGCGGGCCGAAAGCGCAGTGAGACCGTGACCGTTCCCTCCGTCCCGGCGATCGCAACTGACCGGAACCCTGGCCCGGTCCCGACGGCACCGACTGAACCGCCGGCCTGGGCAGCTGCTTCCGGCCCCGGGCCGGCTCCATTGCGCGCCGACGACTTCCGACACATCAAACCGATTTGACGAGGTGACTGAGATGCGAACTGAAGCGACCAGAGAGTTCCAGGAAGCGACCGACGAGAGGTCGGCCACCGTCACACGAAGCAGTTGGACCTGGAGCCGGATCCGCCCCATCGCCTTTTGGGCCGCGACGTTCGTCATCGTTTTCGAGTTGGCTGCTGGATCGGTGTGGAACCTGCTGACGATCGAATGGGTGGAAGTGCAGTTGCACCACCTGGGTTACCCGCACTTCTTCGCCTACATCCTCGGCGCGTGGCAGGCCGGCGCGGCCGTCGCGATCATCGCGCCCGGGCTCCCGCTGCTCAAGGAATGGGCGTACGTGGGTGCCTTCTTCCTGTGGTCGGGTGCAGTGGCGTCGCATTTGGCGGTCGGTGACGGCCTCAAGTCGTGGTGGGTGCCGCTGATGTTCGGCACGTGCGCCATCGCGTCGTGGGTGCTGAGGCCAGCCGACCGCCGGCTTCCGAAGACTCGGCTCCGTCGGGCCCGCCCTGCCGACGCTGGAACGGATGGGGCCGGGCCGTTGGAGATCCGTCCTCGCACCTGGGCAACCCGTCCTCGCGCTTGGATTGTCCCGATCGGACTCATCGTTGTTCTGTATGCCGTCTCGTTCCTGACGCTGCCCGTGATGGAAGACGTCATGCGCGAGCAGGCAGTTGAGCTCGGCTGGATCGACAGGTAACAAGGGGGGTGCAGCGGCACCCGCGATCGGTGGTGAGACCCGGACGTCCTGCCGGACCGGCCCTCCGATGGGTCTGTACGTGGCGGCCCGATCGGTGCGGTACTCACCGGTCGGACCGCCATCGGCCTCGAGGAGGCGATCAGCCCCAGCACGATGCACCGCCTGCGCCACCCCGGCCCCGTGCGCTGAGGGGAAGACCGGCAGTGGTGCCGGTCAGCGTGGAGGGGACGTTGCGACAAGATGACAGCCCTGATGGGTTGTAAAGCGCAGGCAGCGCGGGATGCCGTTACTGGACGGGGACCCGGAGGTCGCCGAACGGGCCGATCCTGACGTTGAGGGTGTCGGCGGTGTCGGGCAGGGCGAAGAGGTTCCAGAACTCGCGGGTTTGGCCCGGTGGGAACTTCTCGGTGCTGATGCGGACGCCGGAGACGGCTGTGCATGCGCAGTAGAAGTCCACACCGTCGTCGGTGGGGACCTGAAGGCGGCCGGGCAGGTACTGGCGGCGGTCCGCGAGGTCGGTCACGCGGACGTTGGTAGCGGCCTGGTATTTGTACGCCTCCCAGTCCTGAGCGTGGTGTAGGTCTCTGAACCAGGCGTCGGACGAGCCCTCATTGGTGATCTTGTAGGTGAGCAGGCCGAGGCCTCCGGGTAGCCGGCGCAGGCCGGTGACCTCCATCGCGATGGGCTGACCGTCGGCCTTGGTGCTGCCGGTCAGGTCGGTCGCGCCGGTCGTGGTCGTGGCCGGCGGCGCCTGGGCAGCGGGTTGAGGCTTGGGGAAGGTCACCGTGACGCGGCGATTGCGGCGTTTACCCTCGTCGCTGTCGTTGCTGTAGAGCGGGCGGCGTGAGCCGTACCCCTCGGTCTGAAAGCGGACCCCGTCTCTGGTCAGCAGCGCCGACAGGGCGTGTTGCACTGCCTGGGCGCGACGCAGCGACAGTGGGTTGTTGATGGCGTCGGTGCCGGATGAGTCGGCGTGGCCCGCCACCGTCACCACCGTGGCGGGCGAGGCGTCGATGAGCTTCGCCGTGCGGGCCATGACCGACCTGGCTTTGGGGGTGAGGCTGGCCTTGTCCACCGCGAACAGCACGTCGGCGGAGAGGTTGACCTGCAGGTCCTTGCCGTCGTCGGCGGTCTCCTCCGACTTGTCCAGGGATTCGGAGGGGAGGATGAGGCGACGGGTGACCGGGGTGACGGGCTCGCCATCGGGGTCGGGAAAATCACCGGACGGAGCTTCGTCGCTGATGGGCACGTCGAGCATCGGCGGGCCCACTGGGGTGACGACGACGGTCGTCGCGGGGTTGCCCGACGGCGCGGGCAGCACCGCGTAGACGGTGATCGACCGGCCGGGGTCGATGAACTGGCCGAGGCCGTCGCGGTCCCGGCCACTGCACAGGCAGGGCGAGCCGGCGGGTTTGTACGGCAGGAGCCAGGTGCGGGCCTGCGCATCGAGGATGCCGATGCCGGAGGCCCACTTGATCTCGCCGAGCGGGCGCGTGTGGTCGCCCATCTCGCCGGCCCAGGACAGACGCTTCTCCGTGCCGGTGTTGGACAGGCGAACCTGAGCGATGAGGTGCCTGCCCTTGACGCGGTTGAGGCCGACGACCTCGACCTTCAGGTTCTCGGTCATGGTGCTGCGGGTTTCGGCAAGGGCCGTGCCGGTAGCGGTGGCGGTGGCGGTGGCGGTGGCGGTGGCGGGCGGAGTGTTGGATGCGGGCGGCGGCGGGGAGTCCTTGTTCGGCGGTCCCCCGCACCCGACCATTGCCAGGGTGAGTACGGCGCTCAGGGCCAGCTTCCGGCTGGACCTGAGCGAGGCGTCCTGACATCGGTAATGACGGAGCTTGATCATGATCCTCGTCTTCGGTCGGTGCGGTCGGTCGTGAGTGGACCTGGGGCGGGCACCAGGCTGTAGCGCAGGCGGTTGTTCGGATCTGGCGGCGTCCGTTGATCCGGCCCATGCCCGGCTCATGGCTTTCAACCGTGGTCTCACCACACGCACTGGACGAAGCTCCACCCCGCTTTGTGACAGCCACGAGCCACGACCACCTCCCGCGCCGGGACTATCCAGGGTGAAAGTTGCCGGGCATCCTGTAGCGCCCACTACAGCTTGAGCGCCAACGGCGGGCAGTCGCTCGGCACGCTGGCCACGGCCATCGGTGCACAACGCCCGCCAGGTCAGGCCGGAAACACCTCTAGATGCAGAGACCCCCCGGGCGGCAACCTGGCGTATCGGCGGCGTCAATTCCC
Source organism: Micromonospora sp. NPDC047753 (assembly GCF_040642735.1). Taxonomy (NCBI): domain Bacteria; kingdom Bacillati; phylum Actinomycetota; class Actinomycetes; order Micromonosporales; family Micromonosporaceae; genus Micromonospora; species Micromonospora sp. NPDC047753. The sequence goes on from NZ_JBEYSL010000113.1 coordinate 11,309, forward strand.
GGCCGGCTGCCGTATCAGCGGTGTGAAGAGCCTTGCCCCGTGGGGCTTGTGCGAGCCCAGCCGTAGTGGACGGGCGACCGGTGCGGTCCAGACAGGGCGTCGGCCGTCCCCCACATCCTGGCAGCGCATGTCGCTAGCTGCTCTCGACGCCTGCACGTCGGGCGGCGGGTTCGGGCCGGTTCGGCTTCGAACCCGCCGCAGCTTCCCTTCTTCGAGCAGGATGTGCCCGCGTTGTGTCGGCGTGGCAACCCTTCGCACCCCTGCACAACCGGGCCCGCACCCGTACGAGTCCTGGTTCGCCGGCAGCCAGGGAGATCCGCAGCGGTCAGTGCCCTGGCCAGACGGCCATGGCCAGTTCCGCGGTATCGGTGAGCTCCGCCGCCGTGGCGCCATCCCGGGCGCGCTGGGACATGCCGTGCATGACGGCCGTGAAGTACGCGGCAAGCTTGCGGGGGTTGGCTGTCACCGGGAGTTCGCCCTCTTGCCGGGCGGTTGTCAGGCGCTTCTCGAAGGTGCCGACGCTGGCGTTGCGCAGGTCGCGCATGTAGGTGGCGACATCGGTGTCGGCTGCGGCCGCGCTGCAGAGCAGGTTTCCGGCCGGCGTCTCGGGGTCGGTGTACATCGCCGCCGCGTCGAGCAGGATGCGGCGGAAAGCGTCGAAGGCCGTCGGCTCCCTGGCCATGGCGGCCCAGATGAACTCGCCTGCCGGGGAGCGGCCGTACGCCTCGATGACCTCGTTGAACAGAGACCTCTTGTCCCCGAACGCCGCATAGAGGCTGCCGGGCCGGATGCCCATCGCCCGGGTCAGGTCGTTGATCGAGGTCCCCTCGTACCCGTTCTCCCAGAACAGGCGGGTGGCGGCCGCCAGTGCCGCCGCCCGGTCGAAGGTCGGCGGCCGGCCTCGCCGTACCTCTGGTGTACCCATGTCCCCCATTCTAGAGCGATCGCTCAACAGCGGCTCGGAGACTTGTTGGTCGATCACTCAAGAACGAGCTACGGTCTCTTGAGCGATCATTCAACAAAGGAGCGGTCATGTCAGGAGCATTGCGGAACAAGGTGGCCGTCGTCACCGGCGGCAGTCACGGGATCGGCCGGGCGACCGTCGAGCGGTTCGCCCGTGACGGGGCGACGGTCGCCGTCGGCTACGGCCACGACGAGGCGGCGGCCCGCGACACGGTGGAGCGCATCCGAAAGGACGGCGGACGTGCCTTCGCCGTACACACCGAGCTGGGCACACCCGGCGACGCGGCCCGCTTCTGGGAGACCTTCGACACGGCGGGCCGGGAGTTCGTGCCCGACGGGAAGATCGACATCCTCGTCCACAACGCCGGCAAGGGAAGCTTCGCGCGGCTGGCCGACCTCCCCGAGGAGGAGTTCGACCAGGTGATCGCCGTTAACGTGAAGGCACCGTTCTTCATCACGAAGCTCGCGCTGCCGCGACTGCGCGACGGCGGCCGGATCATCAACGTCTCCAGCACCGCGGCCAGAGTCGGAAGCCCGGATCTGCTGGCCTACGGCGTCAGCAAGGCGGCGTTGAACTGGTTCAGCTACGACATGGCGCTGGATCTGGGCCCCCGCGGGATCACCGTCAACTCGGTGTCACCCGGCATCGTCATGACCCGGAACAGCCAATACCTGGTCGACAACCCGGAACTCGCGGCCCAGCAGACCGCCCGCGTCGCCCTCGGCCGACTCGGCGAGACCGACGACGTGGCCAGCATCATCGCCTTCCTCGCCTCCGACGAAGGGCGCTGGGTGACCGGTCAGGTCATCGACGCCTCGGGCGGCACCGCCCTCTGAGGGCAGCCCCGGCCGGGCCCTGCTTCGTAGGTGGCGTTGATGTTGCGTGGTGCGGCCAACACGGCGAGCGCGACCAAAGCAGGCCACGAGAACCCGAGCGTGCGACGCCCGGCGCTCATCGCTCGACCCGTACCGGCGCGGTTTCCCTGGCGAAGCGCAGCAGGGCGGTGAATGCCAGCGCGGATGTCACCGCTCCGCCGGCGAGGCGCACCCAGTGGCCGGCGACGAACTCCTCGGCGACCTGGCGTAGGTACTCCGGGGAATGCGTGCCGACCGGGTCGACGAACATGATCTCGTTGCGTGGCCAGAAGAACACCACCGAGAACAGGAACTCGCAGGCGATGAAGACCGCTGCGGCGGCGGCGACGTACCACCGCAGGCGCCGATTGCGCCACGTGAGGGCGGTCGCGACGAGGCTCATCAACACGACCGAGGCGCCCAGCGGCGGGAAGTAGTCGCTCGGGCCTCCGGCGACCAGGAACTCACGGGCCCGGTCCAGCGAGGCTGGTGCGTCGCCGAAGACGTTCGGGTAGAGCATCACGGTCTCAGCCGCGACCCCACCAAAGGACATCATCGCGGCCCAGACGAGCACGACAAGCACGATCCACGTCAGCCTGATACGGGACACAGCAGTACTTCTCCTTGGTCTTCGAACCCTTGCGGGCACGATCTGTGATGTCGCCGCCGACGCTAGGTCGCCAATTCGGGGCCGTCTGCCGCGCAGCCGCGTGAGCTGGCATCGCTTCTCGACGTACGTGCGGGGGTGGGGGTGTTGCCTGCGGACGGCAGCGGCGCGGGCCCGCGCCGACTTAGGCTCACGGACGTGCAGGCCACCTCACCCACCCGAACCGAGGCGCTGCTCGCTGTGGCCATCCTGGGCCTGGTCGCGGCGGCGATCGCAACCGAGGACGCGCCGGCCTCCCGGGCGGCGCTGGCTGGCGGGTTCGGGGTCGGCCTGGCCGTACTGCTGCTGGTAGCCCGGCGTTGGACCGTCTTCGCGCTGCTGGCGACAGCCGCCGGCATCCTCGGCTACTACGCGCTGGAGTTGCCGCCGGTCGGCGTGGCCGCGCCGGCCGCCGCCATCCTCTACGTGGCGGCCCAGCGGGGCCGGGTGGTCCCGGCCGCCGCCGTCGGCGGGAGCCTGCTGGCCGTTTCGGTGGCCGCCCGGCTCGTCGAGGGAGACGACATCTCTGTCGTGATCGGTGCTGGTCTCGGCTCCGAGGCGGCCCTGATACTCGCCGTCATCGCTCTCGGTGACGCCGTCCGCAACCGGCGTTCGCTACGGGTCACGCTGGCCCGGCAGGCCGCCTCGGCGGCCGAGGAACGCCGCCGGGAGGCAGCCCGGCAGGTCGAGGCCGAGCGGCTGCGCATTGCCCGGGAGGTGCACGACACGCTCGGACACACGATGTCGGTGGTCACCCTGCAGTCGGCTGTGGCGAGGGAGGCACTTGCTGATGCCGAGCCCGAGCGGGCCGAGGCCGCGCTGGCCGCGATCCACTCGGTGAGCGGCAGCGCCATGGCCGAGCTGCGTGCCACGTTGGGCACGCTGCGTCGCGAGCCCGGGCCACGCGAGCCGGCCCCCGGTTTCACCCAGTTGCGTACGCTGATTGAGGGCGTCCGCCGCGGTGGGATGCCGGTCGAACTGCGTCTCGACGGGTCGGTCGACACCCTGCCCACGGTGGTCGGCAGCACTGTGTACCGCATCGTGCAGGAGGCGCTGACCAATGTGCTGCGCCACGCGCACGCCACCCGCGCCACGGTGACGATCCGGGCGACCCCGGCCCGGCTGTCGGTGGAGATCGTCGACGACGGCCGGGGATCCACCGGCGGCACGGCGGTTGAGACGGGTCAGGGGCTACGCGGTATGTCGGAGCGGGTTGCCCTGCTCGGCGGAACCCTCGATGCCGGCGAAACCGCTGACGGCGGTTTCCGGGTCTCGGTCCGCCTACCGCTGGCCGGAGTCGCCGCATGACCGACGTACGCGTCGTCCTCGTCGACGACCAGCACCTGGTCCGCACCGGACTCCGCGCGTTGCTGGAACGCGCCCCGGACATCACCGTTGTCGGCGAAGCCGGCGACGGCCGGGCCGGTGTGGCGGTCGCCCGCGAGCAGCGGCCCGACGTCGTCCTGATGGATGTCCGGATGCCCGGCGGCGACGGTATCGAGGCCACCCGCCGCATCCTCGCCGACCCGACGCTGGCCGACGTCCGGGTGGTCATGCTGACCACCTTCGACGACGACGAGTACCTCTTCGAGGCCATCCGCGCCGGCGCCGCCGGCTTCCTCCTCAAG
>NZ_JBEYSL010000114.1:0-15396 GCF_040642735.1 Micromonospora sp. NPDC047753
TGGGGCGTGGGGCGTGGGGCGTGGGGCGTGGGGCGTGGGGCGTGGGGCGTGGGGCGTGGGTTAGGCGGCGGAGAGGAGAACGCCGTCTCGGCCTTGGCGTTTGACCGCGTAGAGGGCCTGGTCGGCTCGCTTCAAGGTGCGGTCGGGGGTTTCGCCGGGGCGGGGTAGTGCGACGCCCACGCTGATCGTGCGGCCGATGCGGCGGGCCGCCTCGGTGAGCCGTTCGGCGATCCGGACCGCCTCCTCCGGGCGGCTCACCTCGATCACCGCGACGAACTCGTCGCCGCCGATCCGGTACAACTCGTCGCCGTGCCGCAGCGCCCCCTCCAGCGCCCGGGCCAACCCGACCAGCACCCGGTCACCGGCCTGGTGGCCGTACGTGTCGTTCACGGTCTTGAAGCCGTCCACGTCGATCGCCAGCAGGGCCGTACGGCCGGGGGTGGCCGCAGCGATCCGCTGCCCGAACGGGCCGGTGTGCTGCAACCCGGTCAGCGGGTCGCTGCTTGCCTGCTCCCGCAGCCGGGACAGCGTGCGCAGCCGGTCCACGCTCGTCCAGGCCTGCCCGGCGAGCAACTCCATCAGGCTGACCGTGGTCGGGTCCGGGCGCAGTGCGCGTTCGTCGGCGACCAGCAGCACCCCACCGGCTTCCGTGGGCCCGACCGGCACGGCGACCAGTGTGCGTACCCCCGCCCGGGTCAGCGGGCGGTAGTCCTCGGTCGGCGGATGCCCGGCCTCGCCCAGCGTGTACCCGGCGCCGTACCGGTGCGCCCGCTCGACCATCCGGTCAAGGGCGGCAGGACCCGCCGCGGCCAGCTCGGCGCGGATCCGGGTCTCCAGGTCGCTCGGCGTCGCCGGGGACGGGCCGAGCTGGCCGCCGATCAGCAGCAGTGCGGTGGAGAGCGTGGAGACCTCCCGGGCGGCGCGGGCCGCCGCCCCCATCACCTCTCCCTCGGTCGGCGCGGAGGAGAGCGCGGACGCGTGCCGGAGCAGCTTCTCGCTGCGGCTCTCCACCGGTGGGCCACCGAGGGCGGCGATCCGCGCACCGAGCCCGTCGGCCAGCCGCTGCGCGGTCTCCCGCCACGGCTCCAGGTCCGTCGGCTCGCTCCACTGAAGGTCGAGTACGCCGATCGCCCGGCCCGTCGGGTCCAGCACCGGTACGCACAGTTCGGCGGTCACGTCCGGGCGTACCGGCAGGTAGTCCGGGTCGACCGTGACGTCCGGGACGACGGCAGGAGCGCCGGTCGCGTACACCCGGCCGACGATGCCGGTCCGTGCCGGGACCGTGGCGAAGACCTGCCAGGCCCCGGTCGCCGCGACGCAGCGCAGGCGGTCGTGGGCCGCGAGGAGTACGGAGATGGTCGCCGGGGTGTGGCGGGACAGTGCGGTGACCGTCCACCGACACGCCTCGGGTGTGCTCGACGCCATCGGCAGGCGGACGGTGACGTCACGGATGACTCGCTGATGATCCACTCGCACGTCGTTCCAGGTAGGGGAGGGGTCCGGCTGACGCCGAACCGCTCGATCAAGCGTACTCACGGTGGCGGGTCAGCGACCTTCGTACACACGTGCTATCCACAGGCTGTGGACGCGGCCTGTGGACGCCTGCCCCCGGGATGGCGCGCCCGGCGATAGCCTGAAGCACCCCGGCGTCGAGGAGGCGAGCCCGTGCTCATCGCCCAGCTCAGTGACCCGCACCTGACCACCGGCCTGCTCGCCGCGGAACCCGCCGCCGGGTTGCACCGGGCGCTCGGTCGGGTGCTGGCGTTGCGGCCCCGCCCGGACTGTGTGGTGATCACCGGCGACCTGGCCGACCACGGGAAGCCCGAGGAGTACGCGGCGCTGCGTGAGGTGATCGGCGCTTTCCCGCTGCCGGTGCACCTGGCCACCGGTAACCACGACGACCGGGAGTCGCTGCTCGACGCGTTCGGGGGCACGCCGTGGCTCGGCGGCGGCTTCTCGGCCTACTACCACGTCGACCACGAAGCGGTGTCGGTCGTGGTGCTCGACTCGCTCGTCCCCGGCAGTGACGGCGGCCAACTCGGCGAGGAGCAGCTCAGCTGGCTCGACGGGGTGCTGGCCGGGCGGCCCGAGGTGCCCGCCGTGCTCTTCCTGCACCACCCACCGGTCGCGGTCGGCATCCCGGCGGCGGACACCATCCGGCTCGCCGACGGTGATGCCCTCGCCGAGGTCATCGGCCGGCACCGGCACGTCGTCCGGGTCGCCGCCGGCCACCTGCACCGCCCGGTCACCACGGCGTACGCGGGCACGGTCCTCACCGTGGCCCCCAGCACCTGGAAGCAGAGCACGCTCACCATGAGCGCCGATGAGCAGATCGGTTGGGTCCACGAGCCCACCGCCTTCCTGCTGCACTCGGTCGAGTCTGGCGGCTGCGTGACCCACACCGTGCAGGTCAGCCACTCCACCGGGCAGACCTGCGGCTTCTGAAGGGCTACGTCGTGCTGGCCTGGTACGTCTCGTACGGCTCGAACATGCACGCCGCCCGGCTGGCCTGGTACATCGGTGGCGGCTGCCCGCCCGGCGGAAAGCGGACGTACCCGGGCTGCCGCGACCGGCGCCCACCCAGCCGGTCGACGCCCGTGTCGCTGCCCGGCGGCATCTACTTCGCCGGCGAGTCCGGTGCCTGGACCGGCGGCATGGCCTTCTACGACCCGCACCTGCCGGGCGAGGCCGCGGCCCGCGCCTACCTGGTCACCCTGGAGCAGTTCACCGACATCGCGGCCCAGGAGATGTACCGCCCGCTGGGCGACACGACCGAGCTGATCCCCGCGACCGGCGCGGCCATCGACGCCGCCGTCGCCAACGGACGGGCCACGCTCGGCCCGGGGCGGTACGAGACGCTGATCTGCCCGGGTAGCCGCGACGGTGTTCCGATGCTCACCTTCACCGCCCCCGAGGGGGCGTCAGCCGTGCCGTGCCGACCTCCGGCGCCGATCTACCTCGGCATGATCGCCCGAGGGCTGCGCGAGTCGCACGGCTGGCCCGCCGAGCGGATCGCCACCTACCTGGCGGCCCGGCCGGGCGTGGCGGGCGCCTGGCCAGCGGACGCCGTCACCGCAGTGGTCGACAAGGCGCTGGCCGAGGGCTGACCCGCCGGCTCGCGCCTCCGCGGCCACTGGTCAACCGAGCAGGAACTCGCGCAGCGCGGGGGCCAGCGTCGTCGGGGGCACGTCGTGGTAACCGCCGTCGAGGCTCACGGACCGGCCGCCCGGCACGGCCTCGGCCGCCGCCCGACTGGCGTCCCGCAACCACTGTGGACTGCCGGTGCTGTCCACTGCGAGGGTCGGCGCGGTGATGGTCGCCAGCCGGTCGGCGGGGAGTCGCCCGCCGGCCGTGACGATCGCGTCGTACACCAGGGTGTGCGCGATCGCCGTCAGCCCACCCCACATCGGTTGCGACCGCATCCCGCTGATCTGCTCGGCCGGCAGCCCCACCGAGGCGCTGAGGAAGATCTCCACCGCGCCGTCCCGGTCGTCGTTGGCGATCAGCTCGATGAGCTGCGGTGTGATGTCCTTGCCGACGCCCACGTGCGGACCGACCCGGAACGGTGGCTCGAACATGACCAACCTGGTCACCGGTAGACCCTGTGCGGTGGCGAGGGCGGCCAGGACGGCCCCGGAGGAGATGCCGTAGACGGCGGCGGAACCACCCGCCGCCGCGAGCAGGGCGGCCAGATCGTCGATCTCGCGGCCGACCTCGTACGGCGCGGTGTCACCGCTGTAGCCCCGACCGCGACGGTCATAGCTGAAGACGGTGAAATCCGGTGCCAACGCGGCACCCAGGTCGCGGGTCGCGTTGCGATCGCTGAACGCGCCCCCGACGAGGACGACCGCCGGCCCGGCACCGGACCGTTCGAACGCGATGGGCGTGCCGTCGACCGATCGCACCTGCTCCGCCGCGGGTGTCGTTCCGCTCACGATGCCGTCCCCATTCCTCGTAGGCTGCCCTGTCCTTTCTAGACCCTGGGTCCGACGTTGTCCGGCAGACCGCGTTAAACGATGATCGATAACGGCCTCGGCGTACGCGCTGCTCCGATGCGCTGCCCGGGTCGACCGGTGGGCGTCCGGATGAGAGGCTGTCGGGGCGGGGGCCATGCTCAACCACCGTCATCCGCGACCCTTTCGACGGCGTCCGTCGGCGGCCCCGGTCGACCCAGAGGCCAGGCACCGTACGCGCCGATTCTCACGAGGAGATCCATGTTCATACCCGGGATGCGTCGGGCCGCTGTCGGCCTGACCGCGCTCGCGGTGGCCGCTTTCGGCGCGGTCGCCACCAGCCCTGAGCAAGCCGACGCGCGGCCGAAGCCGGTCGACGTCACCCTGCTCGCCCTCAACGACTTCCACGGCAACCTCGAACCGCCGAGCGGATCCAGCGGCACCATCGCCGGGCAGACCGCTGGTGGCGTCGAGTTCCTGGCCACCCACCTTGCCGAGCTGCGCGCCGCAGCCAAGAAGAAGAACACCATCACCGTCGCCGCCGGCGACCTGATCGGCGCGTCCCCGCTGCTCTCGGCCGCGTTCCACGACGAGCCGACCATCGAGGCGCTGAGCATGGCCGGGCTGGACTACGCCAGCGTCGGCAACCACGAGTTCGACGAGGGAGCCGCCGAGCTCCTGCGGATCCAGAACGGCGGCTGCCACCCGGTGGACGGCTGCATCGACGGCACCCCCTACCGGGGAGCCGGCTTCCAGTACCTGTCCGCGAACGCCTTCAAGACCGCCACCGGCAAGCCGCTGATGGCGCCGTACGCGATCCACAAGGTGCAGGGCGTCAAGGTCGGCTTCATCGGCATGACCCTGGAAGGCACCCCGCAGATCGTCAGCCAGCAGGGCGTCGCCGGCCTCAGCTTCGCCGACGAGGCGGACACCGCCAACCGGTACGCGCGCGAGCTGCGCCGCAAGGGCGTACAGGCGATCGTCGTCCTGCTGCACGAGGGTGGCACCCAGGCCGCGACCGGCGGGATCAACGACTGCGTCGGCATGACCGGCCCCATCGTGGACATCACCAACCGGATGGACCCGTCGATCGACGTGGTGGTCAGCGGGCACACCCACCAGGCGTACAACTGCGACATCAACGGCAAGCTGGTCACCAGTGCCAGCTCGTTCGGTCGCCTGGTCACCGACATCGACCTGAAGATCGATCGCCGGAGCGGAGACGTGATCTCCGCCGCCGCGAACAACGTCGTGGTCACCCGCGACGTCGCCAAGGACCCGAGGCAGACCGCGCTGATCAACCGGTACAAGACAGTGCTCGGCCCGGTCGCCGGACGCCAGGTCGGCGTGACCAGCCAGGCGATCACCCGGAGCCAGGAAACCCTCTTCGGTACGAGCCTGGGCGAATCGCCACTGGGCAACCTGATCGCCGACGCGCAGCTCGCCGCCACCGACGACGAACAGAACGCCGTCGCCGCCTTCATGAACCCGGGTGGGGTCCGAGCCGACCTCGACGCCGGCCCGGTCACCTACGAGGAGGCGTTCACGGTGCAGCCGTTCGCCAACAACCTGGTGACACTGGACCTCACCGGCACGCAGCTCTACTGCGTACTGGAGCAGCAGTTCGTCACCGGTCGGACCCTGTACCCGTCGGCCACAGTGGGCTACGTGGTCGACCCGAACGGCACCACCGGTACGGTCGCCGACCCGTGCGCCGGCACCCGCGTGGTCCGGGGCAGCCTCACCCTCGGCGGCACCACCGTCGACACCGCCGCCACCTACCGGGTGACGGTGAACAACTTCCTGGCCGGCGGAGGCGACGGCTTCAGCGCCCTCACCGGCGGCACGAACCTGGTCACCGGCCAGATCGACCTGGACGCCTTCGTCGACTACCTGACCGCCCAGTCGCCGGTCTCCGCACCGACGCTGGACCGGATCCGCACCACCGCCGAGGTCCCCGCCGCCTGACGGCCGACTTTCGCGACATCGGGCCCCGGAGCACCAGCTCCGGGGCCCGACCCGTCCCAGCCCTCGCGTGGCCGCGCTTGTGCCTGTCCTTGGTCGTGCTTGCCCGCGCCGCGCTGCCCGCCCTGGCTGCCCGCGCACGCCCCCTTAGGCAAGATCGCGCTCGAACATGGATGTAGTGGCATCGGTGCCGGCGGGATACCACTACATCCAGGATTGAGCGCGATCTTGGTCTGCGACAAGGTCATTGGCGGGTTCAATCAGGCGGATCCGCGCAACTTCTCCGATGTTGCTGTCTCCCGCGCGCCCGAGGCACCAACTTCCGGGAAGTTGTGCGGATCTTGGTGCAAGGTGCGGTGCACGGCGGGGCGGGGCGGAGGGTGCGTTGGGGGTCAGGCGGAGGCGGGCGTGGGGGTGGGGGATGCCGGGGTGGTCGTCGCGAGACCGTCCTGCTCCGCGGTGAGCAGCCGGCGCAGGGAGAGCGCGACCAGCGAGGCGACCAGGCAGCCGCCGACCACCGTCGCCACCCAGACCATGCCGTTGGCGGCGCCGATGAGTGGGCCGGCGGTCACTGGGCCGATCACACCGCTGATTCCGAAGATCATCGAACTCATGGCGTTGTACCGGCCGCGCAGCTCGTCGGTGGCCAGCGCGTTGGTCAGTGCGGGCATCACCGGGGACAGCATCGTCTCGCCGAAGCCGAAGATCGCCGAGCAGAGCACCACGCACAGGGCGGCCAGCACAGCGTTCTCGGCACTGACCAGGCCGGCCACGCCGAGGACCAACCAGGCGGCGGCGAATACCGCACCCACCACTGCCAACGCCCGGGTGCGGCTGCGCCCCTCGATCCGGCGGATGACCACCAGCTGCGCGAGCACGATCATCACCGTGTTGGCCGCGAGTGCCCAGGCCACGACCCGGGGGTTCACCTCCGCCACGCGCACCGCGTACGCGGCGAAGCCCACCTCCACCTGCGCGTAGCCGCAGGTGGTGAGGATCAGCCCGAAGATCACCAGCCGTCGGAACGGGCGGTCGCGGAGCACCGTCAGGTAGCCGCCGGGCGACGGTTCGTCGACGCCTCGACGTTTGCCGAGTCGGTGGCCCACCCCGGGCAGGGTGAGCAGGATCAGCGCCGGCATCAGGTACGTCACCGCGTCCAGCAGGTAGATCGCCTGGAAGGTGCCGGGCCGGGCGGTGTCGACGATCGCGCCGGAGGTCATGCCCCCGATGCCGATGCCGAGGTTGAGCAGGGCGAAGTTCAACCCGAAGACGCGTTGCCGTTCATCGTCGTCGGTCAGCGACGCGAGGATGGTGTTCTGCCCGGACCAGATCGCCGAGCTGCCGATGGCGACCACCGTCATCACCAGCAGGGCCGAGCCGGTCGAGTGGACCAGGGCCAACGAGCCGGTGCCAACCGCCTCGATCAGCAGGCAGGGCACCACCACCCGGCGGGCGCCGATCCGGTCGATCAGCGTCCCGCCCAACGGCGACAGCGCCAGGGTGACCACGCCGTACCAGCCGATGACGAGCCCGGCGCGGGTGTCGGTGAGCCCGCGTACGTCGGTCAGGTAGATGAACAGGAACGGCAGGGTCAGACCCCGCCCGATCGCCGACAGCAGTGTGCCGAGAAGGATCCGGCGAGCTTCCGAACGGCGGGGCAGGGCACGACGCAGCATGCCGGCATTCTGTTCGGTGGGTCTGACGCCGCGCGAACCGTTTTGGCCACGACTCGCGGTCACCGGGACCATTCGGTGACCAATCCCACGTTGATCCACTCGCTGTGATCGCGGTCGGTCGGTGTCCGTCGGGTCTGCGATGCTGGCGCGATGACCGGCACCTGGCGACATCTGCCCGCTACCGCCCGCGCCATCGCGTTGACCGCGACGACGGCCGTCGCCGCCGCCCAGGCACGCGACGGTCAGGCGTACGACGAAGCGGTCGGCGGTCTCGCCGCGGACGAGCGTTCCGGCCTGGTGCTCGGCGCCGTGGTCCGGTTGCTGCTGGAGGAGAGCCATCCGGACGGGTTGACCGGCGACGACATCCGCCAGGTGTTGACCCGCTGCGTGCAGGAGTCGACGCGGTGGCGTTCGGATGTCGACCCGCACGTGGTGCTCGTCCTGCTGGCCGGCGCGTTGGGCGTGTACGACCCCGACGGCGACGAGTCACCGCCGGACGCGTCGGCGCTGGCCCGACACGCCCCGCTGCTGGTGGCCGACCTGTTGACGACGACCAGCGTGCCGTTGGACGACTACCTGGCCGCCGCGTTCGCAGAGATCGAGCGCACCGAACGGCAGGACTAGGCGCACCGCACGGCAGGACTGAGCGCACCGATGGAGGCTGTTGGCGAGGTGTCCGGTAGGCGTCACCGTGCCGGCGGTCGACTCGGACGCGGTCACTCCTGGTTCCAGGTGTCGGTTTCGACTATCCGCCGGGCGCCCTGCTTGGACACCGGACCGCTGGCAATCGTCCCGCCGGACGCGTCGAGCGCCTCCACCACAAGGCCCGCGGTGGGGCGGGGCACCTGCATGGCCGTCCCGGAGCCGCTGACGGCGCTCCTCGCCACCTCCTGCCCGTCGCGCAGGACGCGCACCGTGGTGGCGGCTGCCGGCGTCACCACGAGCAGGAACTGCTGACCCTCGCCACCGCCGTCGTCATCGTCGATGGACACGGCCAGCACGCTGTCGGGATCGGTCGGGTCGGCCGTAGCGGTGAAGGAGGTGCCAGTGCTGAGCACGCCGTCGGCCCGTGGCTGATCGCTGGCGATCGACACCTCGCCGACCCAGTCGCCGCCCACATCGGGCGCAGCCAGGACCGTCACCTGGCCGTCCTGCACCGACGGCTCTCCGGCGGCCGGCGACGTGTCGGCTGGACCGGTAGGGAGGCCAGTAACGTGCCCGCCCCACACCACGCTCGGAAGGGCGGTCAGTCGGTAACCCTCTGACTGGGCCCACTGGTACGTCAACTCCCGGGCGCGTTGCTGCTCGACACTGCCGCGTACGCGGGACATCGCAGTTGCGAGCTGAGCGTCGGTGATCGGCTTGGAGGCCAACGAACCCGGTCCGGGCGAGATCTGGCGGGTCACCGCGCCGCAGTCGACCCGCCACCACTCGGGCCGGTGGGTCTTCGCCGTACGGACCAGGTAGGACCCGGTCGGCTCCAGGGCCCACCGGAAGGTGTCGCCGTCGGGCAACGGTGAGCTGAGGAAGACACATCCGGCCGGGGCGATCGCCACGTGTGCCGCCTCCGGACCGTCCACGGCCAGGCTCTCGTAGGGTTCCAGGGCGTCGCTGACCGACCGGATGGCGGCGGTGCCGGCCAGTTCCCGGGCGCTGGCACCTTTGTCGGCGACCAGCCACACAGCGGCGCTCGGCCAGCCGGTGACCGGATCGGGTTGGTTGCGGACGAAGGCGGCGAGCGCGATCCGGTGGTCGTCCACGTCGTCGGCGAAGAGGACCCTCACCCCGCTCACCGGCACCTTCAAGCGGGAGAATTCGCCCCGGCGTTGGGCGGCCATCAACTGTTCAGAGAGCTGACGGACGTAGCTGTCGTCCCCGGCGACGGCACCGCGCGGCGGCGACTGGAGGAGTCGGTCCGACCACGCCAGGACGGGTGCGATGGACTCGGACGGGAGCGCCGGTGGTGGCTGCGTGGTCCGGCCCGGGCTGGCGATGGCGAAGGCCGTGCTCCCCAGGGAGACCACGAGGGCCAGAACCAGCCCGCCGAGGCGTCGCTGCCGGCTCCGTCGGAATCGCGCTCTCGCTCGGCCGTACGGGTCCGGCTGCGGGGTCAGCGTCCTGCTCAACTCGGCCAGGGCCTGGCTCAGCTCATCGTCGACAGTCATGGTGCCACCCCCGTCATCTTCGTCGTCCCGGTCGGTGCTGGATCCGCTGCCAGCGTCAGACGCAGGCGAGCCAAGCCTCGTGATGCGCGACTCTTGACCGACCCGACGGAGCAGCCGAGAGCGGCCGCGACCTCCGCCTCCGGCAGGTCGACCACGTACCGAAGCACGATCACCGCACGGGTACGAGGTGTCAGCTCCCGCATCGCCTCGTAGAGAGCGCGCCGTTCGGCAACCGTCTCGGTCATGTCCCGGGTGGGCCGCTCGGGGAAGAAGGCCGTCACCACCTCGTGCATCCGGTGGCGGCGCCAGACGCTGATGTGCTGGTTGATCATGACTCGCCGCAGGTAGGCCATTGGATCGTCGACCCGCCGCCACCGACGCATCACCTTCACCAGCGCAGCCTGCACCAGGTCCTCGGCGTCCTGGGCCGAGCCGGTGAGGTGGTACGCCACGCGCAAGAGATCCACGTAGCGCGTCTCGACGAACTCTCGAAAATGCTCGTCGTCAACTGCCATGAGCCCCCGCCTTGATTGGTTACCTCTCACGACCCCGGCGAGGGTCGAAAGGTTGAAGGCGAGAGCCCGGTTACCGGTCGCTACGGGTTGGTGCTCCCGGTCGTCGAAACCCGGACCAGGAGGGGTGCCCCTGCCGTGCCGTCGGGCTGGATCCACGGCGCAGGCGTCTGAGGGGTGGGTCATACGCGGACGCTAGCCAAGCGGCCGGAGCGCGGGAATCGGTCGAGAGAGCCTGCCGGGCAGATAAAAAGGCCAGGTGAGAGAAGATCTCACCTGGCCTTTTGCCTCTGGTCGGGGTGGCCGGATTCGAACCGACGACCTCTTCGTCCCGAACGAAGCGCGCTACCAAGCTGCGCCACACCCCGAGGCGTGCCGACAAATAGTAGCCCACCCGGCTCGATGGTCAAACTCGGTACCCCCGCCGTCCCCACCCTGCCCGGAGAGGCCAAGATCCGCACAACTTCAGGGATGTTGCTGCCTTACGACGCGCCGAGGCAGCAACATCCCTGATGGTGCGCGAATCATGAAGCGGGAAAGCGGCGAAGCGGGCAACCGGCCAAGCAGCCGGCAGCGCATCGCAGCGGTCAGCGGGGGATGAGGGTCAGGATGCTGGCCTCCGGGGGGCAGGCGAAGCGGATCGGGGCGGTCGGGTGGGTGCCGAGGCCGGCGGAGACGTGCAGCCAGGAGTCCGAGCCCGGCCACCGGTGCAGGCCGCGCGCCATCGAGCGGGGCAGGCCGCAGTTGGTCACGAGCGCCCCGTAGCCCGGTACGCAGACCTGACCACCGTGGGTGTGCCCGGCCAGCAGGAGCCCGAAGCCGTCCGCCGCCATCTGGTCGAGCACCCGTGGCTCGGGTGAGTGCGTCACCGCGATGGAGAGGTCCGCCGAGGACGACACCGCGCCGGCAACGGAGGGGTAGTCGTCCCGGTCGATGTGTGGGTCGTCGACACCGACCAGGTCGAGCTGTCGACCGCCGGCCTTCAGCATGGTCCGGGCGTTGTTGAGGTCCGCCCAGCCGGCGCCGGTGAAGACCTGACGCAACTCCTCGTAGGGCAGCTCGACGCCCTCGGTGTACTCCCGGTCGGGCAGGAAGTAGGTGAAGGGGTTCTTCAGCACCGGCCCGGTGTAGTCGTTGGAGCCGAACACGAACGCGCCCGGGTAGTCCAGCAGTGGTTGCAGCGCCCGCAGCACCCCGGGCACCGCGCCAGGGTGCGCCATGTTGTCGCCGGTGACCACCACCAGGTCGGGGTCGAGGGCGGCCAGCGATGCCACCCAGCGCTGCTTGCGCGCCTGGTCGGGCATCATGTGCAGGTCCGACAGGTGCAGCACGCGCAGCGGCTCCGCGTCGGCCGGGAGCACCGGCACGTCGTACCGCCGCAGGGTGAACATGTTGCGCTCGACGAGCGACGCGTACGCGAGGGTGGCCGCGCCGATCGTGGCGGTTCCGGCGGCGAGCCGGAATAGTGTGCGCTTTCGCATGGCGTTCAGGGTAGTTTGACCGTCCATGAGCACGCTGAAGGACCGCCTCACTGCCGACATGCGTACCGCGCTCAAGGCGCGCGACGAGCTGACCACCTCCACGCTGCGGATGGCCCTGGCCGCCGTCGGCACCGCCGAGGTCGCCGGCAAGGCCAAGCGCGAGCTCACCGATGACGAGGTGCTCGCGGTGCTGACCAAGGAAGCCAAGAAGCGTCGGGAGGCGGCCACCGCCTTCGCCGACGCCGGGCGCGCCGAGCAGGCCGCGAAGGAGAGCGCCGAGGGTGAGGTGCTGGACCGCTACCTGCCCAGGCAGCTCTCGGACGCCGAGCTGACCGAGCTGGTGTCGGGGGCGCTCGCCGCGGGCGGCTTCACCGGCAAGTCCCAGATGGGCCCGGCGATGAAGGCGGCCCAGGCCGCGGTGGCCGGCCAGGCCGAGGGTGGTCGGGTGGCCGCCGAGGTACGCCGACAGCTCGGTCTCTGACTTCCGGCAGGGTCAGCGGGGCGGCACGACGTTTCGCAGCCGCCCGCCGAGCCGGACAGACGAAACGGGCGGGCACCCCTGAGGGTGCCCGCCCGTTGTGTCCTACCCGTCGGTTCAGCCGCCGGGGCGACCACCGGGTCGGCCCCCGGGCGGGCCGCCTGGCTGACCGCCCGGATTGCCGTCGGTGTTGCCCGGCGTGCCGCCACCGCTGCTGACCTCGATGGTGACCACGCCACCCTTGATCGTGCGTCCGTCGGGGCTGGTGCCGGCCGCTTCGCCCGCCTTGCAGGAGGACGGCACCTTGGCGCTGGAGACGACCGGTTCGAAGCCGGCGCCCTTGAGCCGGGACTTCGCGGTGTCCACTGACACGCACTTGACGTCGGGGATGCTGCGCTGGTCACCCTGGGAGATCTTCTGACCCGGCGCGTCGAAGTCAACCTTCGGCTTGCCCTTCATCGCGTCCCGCAGCGTCTCCCAGACCGGCGGGTTGATGCCGTCCTTCTCCGCGTGCTTCATCTGCACGTTGGTCTGCGGCCAGTCCGGGTCGGCCATGATGCCGGCGACCGCGTACTGCTTGGTCATCGCGACCAGCGCGGCGGTCTTCTCCGAGTCGGTGGTGCCGGACTTGCCGGCCACCGGGTAACCGACGTCGCCGCGCACGTTTCCGGCGGTCGCCCCCGCGCACCGGGAGGACGACGACTTGTCACCGACCGGGCACCGGGCCGCGTCCACGGCGGCGCGGGCCACCTCGGTGCTGAACCGCTTCTCGCAGCGCGGGTTGGCGATGTCCAGCTTGTTGCCCTCCGGGTCGCGGATCTCCTGCACCGGGATCGGTTCGCAGTACTTGCCGTCCGCGGCCAGGGTGGCGTAGGCGTTGGCCAGGTCCAGCGGGGTGGTCTGCGAGACGCCCAGGGTGAACGCGCCCCACTGGTGCGCGCCCTTCTCCAGAGTCAGATCTTCCTCGGACCGGAAGTTGATGCCCAGCCGCTTGGCGGCCTTGACCACGTTCTCGGCGCCAACCTGCTGCTGGAGCGGCACGAAGTAGGTGTTCACCGACCGGCCGAACGCGGTCCACATGTTGTGTGGGCCGGCCATGCTCTCGGTCGAGTTGGTGGGGCAGTAGAAACTGGTCCCCGGGCAGGCTGCCGGACCAGGGCGGATGATGTATTCCGACTTGAACTGCTTCGGCGCGTTCATCGAGTAGCTGAGTGGGATGCCCTTTTCCAGCGCCGCGACGATGGTGAACATCTTGAACGTCGACCCGGCCTGGTAGCCGGTGATGCCGTCACCACCGGTGAGCAGCGGGTTGACAGTCGCCGGGTAGTTGCCCCGAATCTTCTTCTTGCTCTTCGCGGGATCGCTGGAGATCTTGTTCTTCGGGTTCTTCGGGTCGTCGAGCTTGAACTGCCGGTTGACCGCGAGCGCCCGCACCCGGCCGGTGCCCGGCTCGACGACCGCGACCATCGCGGCTTCCTTGCTGTTCTCGCTCTTGGCCTTACGGACCGCCTTGTCCGCGGCGCGCTGCGCCTGGACGTCGATCGAGGTCACGACGGTGTAGCCGCCGCTCTTGAGCCGGCGCTCCCGGTCGTACCTGGTCGAGCCGAACGTCTCCTGATCCATCCACCAGCGGTAGAAGTAGTCGCAGAAGAAGCCCCAGCTGTTGACGTTGGCGGCGACGCAGCCGTTCGGGGTGCGCTTGTCCTTCACCACCAGCTTGGTCGCCTTGGCGACGTCCGCCTCCTGCTGGGAGATGGCCTTGATGTCGACCATGTTCTGGATGACGTAGTCGCGGCGATCCAGCGCGAGCGGGTAGCCGAGTTCGGTGGTCGGGTCGTTCGTCGTGGGCGCCTTGACCATGCCGGCCAGCAACGCCGCTTCCTCGATCTTCAGCTTGCTCGGCGGCTTACCGAAGTAGACCTGGCTGGCGGCGTAGATGCCGTACGCGCCGTTGCCGAACGAGGCGAGGTTGAGATAGCGGGTGAGGATCTCGTCCTTGGAGAATTCCTTGTCGACCTGGAGGGCCAACCGCATCTCGCGCAGCTTGCGGGCGCTGGTGTCCTCGGTCGCCGCGACGACGTCCGCCGGGTGGGTGGCCGAGTACGCGATGGCCAGCCGGACGTACTGCATGGTCAGCGTCGATGCGCCCTGTCGGCCGGAGCCTTCGCTCTGGTTGTTGACGAACGCACGGGCGACACCGTTGATGTCGACGCCGTTGTGCTTGTAGAAGTCATGGTCCTCGGCCGCGATGATGGCCTTCTGCATGAACGGCGAGATGTCGGCGAGCTTGACGTCCCGTCGGTTCTCGTCGTACATCGTCGCGAGCGGTGTCTTGCCGTCCGCTGCCATCAGGTAGCTGATCTGTGGCGCGCGGGCCACCGTCAGCTCCGTGGGTAGGGCACCGAACGTCTCGGCGCCGGCCTTCGCGGCCAGGCCGGACATCGCTACCGCGGGGAAGGCCGCCGCAGCGACCACCACGCCGGCCAGCAGGCCACACACGAGTAGCGATGCGGCGTTGGTCAGCACATTGTGGTCACGTTTCCGCATCCAGGTCACCTCGACAGGGTACGCGAGTAGGGAACGAGGGGCGCTGGGGCGTTCTTTCCCCATTTCCTGCGCGCGCTGCCCTCGTTGTGCTAAACGCACGACCCCCGCTACTTGGTTGCGTGTGACCTGGCGTGAGTCTCCTCCGATTCAGTGGGGCGGCGCAGCGTTATCGCTGACCTCGGCGGGGTAACCGGCGGTCGAAGGCCCGGGAAGCCGGGACTGTCCGAAATGATGGATTTCGTCGACAACGTTGCGTAATCAGTCGACTACGGAGCATGATGGGGGCGGCGACAGCGCCAGATGTCGTCCGCGCCGCCTTGGGGAAGGCAGGCCGGGCGATCGGGGGGAATTGCCGGCTGACGTGCATCGACGAGGTCGGTAGGTACTGCAAGGGGGGACGTGTACACATGGGCATGATCACTGACTGGCCGTCACTGGCGGCATGTCAGAACGGGGACCCGGACGCGTTGTTCGTACAGGGCGCCGAACAGAACGTGGCGAAGCGGATCTGCCGGAGCTGCCCTGTTCGGTACGAGTGCCTGGCCGACGCGCTGGACAACCGGATCGCACCAGACTCGTGAAGCGCTCGGACGCTGACCGCCGCGATGCCGTGGACCGA
>NZ_JBEYSL010000115.1:0-15362 GCF_040642735.1 Micromonospora sp. NPDC047753
GGGCGCACGGCGGCGCGTTGCCGGACGTCAAGGACCTCGGTGCCGGCGCCGCACGCGGCGAGCACCAGCAGGTGTACGCCGGCGTCGGCGGCCTGCTCGGCCAACCGCCAGCCGTAACGCAGCGCGGACTCCACCTGCTCCGGCGCGAGGGCCTGCTGGTCTTCGATCGGCGCGGAGGCCGGGGTGTCCACCACCTGGAGACTCGCGCCGCTCTCGGCGGCCAGCCGTGCCAACGCGCCCTGACCGGCGCGAGCCTGTGCGGCGCGGCGTGCCGACTCACCGGCGACGGTGCCGGCCGCCGCCCCGCCGGCGTGGTCGCCGTGCAGCAGCAGAACCCGCGCCGAGCCCCAGGCGGCGGGGGTCGAGGTGCCCTGGGTGGCGGCGGCGAAGCCCACCACCCGGTCCAACACGCCCAGCCCGGCACCCGGTACGTCCAGCGTGGCCAGTCGGTCGACCGCCTGCGGGCCGGCGTACTCGTCGGGCATCGGCAGCTCCATGCCGGGCTGGATGACCAGCCCGGTGGACACCATCGGCAGCGCCATTGTCGGCGCGGCCCACGGGTTGCCCGGTTCCGCGGTCGGGGCGGCCGGCGGCGTGGGGGTCAGCACGTCGGGGAGCTGCACCTCGGGGGTGGGCTCGGTGTCGGCCAGGCTCGCCACGGCCGGCGAGGTGGCGGCGGCCGGCGACGCGGTCACGGTGGCGGGAGCGGACGGTTCGGTGGCGGTGGCGGTGGCGGGCGACTTGAGCCAGACCGGCTGACCGGCGACGACCAGTACGACCGCGTCGCAGGCGTCGGCGACCGCACGGTTGGCCGCGCCCAACGCGTCGGTGAACGCCCGGCCCAGCGGGGTGGTCGGCACCAGCGACAGCCCCACCTCGGGGCTCACCAGCACCACCCGGGCGGCACTTTCGCGGATCGCCTCGGCCAGCTCGGCGATGGTCGCCACGTCGTCGGCGGGCTGGTGGTCCGGGTCGAGCAGCACCGTCACCCAGCCGCCCAGGTCGTCGACCAGCAACAACTCGTTGGGCTCGGCGGACCCGAGCACGTCGGCCAGCCGGCGTGGGTCCTCGGTGGTCTCCTCGGTGGTCCAGCTGCCCGGCCGTCGGGCGCGGTGCGCCGCCAGCCGGGTCGCCCACTCGGTGTCCTCCGGGTCGCCCTCGGGCGCGGTGGCGACGTACCGGACCACCGGCGCGTCGCTGACCAGGGACTCGGCGAAC
Source organism: Micromonospora sp. NPDC047753 (assembly GCF_040642735.1). Classification (NCBI taxonomy): domain Bacteria; kingdom Bacillati; phylum Actinomycetota; class Actinomycetes; order Micromonosporales; family Micromonosporaceae; genus Micromonospora; species Micromonospora sp. NPDC047753. The sequence continues at coordinate 1,219 of NZ_JBEYSL010000115.1, forward strand.
TCGGACTTGCCGGACCGGATACCGCCGAGCACCAGGACCGTGTTCCACCCGTCTACGGACATGCCCGTACCTTAGTTCTCATCCTTCGGGCCCGGGCACGTCGCCCCGACCCTGCCGAAGATCGAAAGTCCGTTCCGCCTCCATTGCGGGGAAGCGCCCAGTTCCCCCACCCGAATGCGGCGCGACCCCGGCCCGCTGCACTGCCGGCGCGGCGGTCAGTCGCAGTGTTCGAACCCGCTGCCGTAACTGACGCCGCCGGTGGTGCCGCCCCACTTGACGCACGTCCCGGCGGCGGTGGCCCGCACCGGCCCGGCGTAGTAGTCGAAGGACCCGCTGTCAGTGCTGCGGGCCCGACCCTGCACCTCCAGGTACGCCGACACGGCGGACTTCGCGCCGACCGCGGTGTCCTTGAGGGTGACCACGCAGTTGGTTCCGGTGCCCGCGTGGTACAGCAGGAAGACCCGGCCCTTGCGCTGCCCGTCCCCGCCGGTCAGCGTCGCCGAGTCGATCACCTGGTAGCCGCTGCCGCACGCCTGGGCGGCCGTGTACGGGTTGGGCCGGTTGGACGGGGTGCGGCTGGGTGTCGGTCGGCTGCTGGTCGTACCGGTCGGCGTACCCGGCGCCGCGGCGCCGGTGGGGTCGCCGCTGGTCGTCGCGTCGGCGGGAGACCCGGTCGGGTCGGCCGTCGCGGTGCGACCGACCCGCGGCGTTGCGCTGGGCCCGGGCCCGGTGGTGGTCGCGTCCCCGGGCGGCAGCGGTGCGTCGGTGACCGCCGCCGACTCGCCGGCCAGCGCGGGTGGCTGGTCCGCCGAACCCGACTTCGCTTCGGGTCGAAGCGCCACCACGGCCACCGCGACGACGAGCGCGACGAGGACGGCCGCACCTGCCCCGACCAGCAGCGGACGGCGTCGGCCCGGCGGCCCGCTCCCGAGCGCGTCCTCCCGGGTCGGCTTCGGCTCGGTCGTCGCTTCGACCGCGACGCCCGCCGGTGGGCGTAGAGCGGCGGGCCCTGCCGACACCGACCCGGCGGGCGGCGTCGCCGCGACCGACGGTGCGGAAGCCGGGCCGGCTGGCGGAACGGGAGTCGGGCCGGCCGGCGGTACGGAAGTCGGGACGGCGGGGGCCGCGACGCCCGGGGTGGGAGCGGCCAGCGCCCACGGTGGGCGGGCGGAGACCGGAATGCTCGCCACTGTCGCGTCGCGGGCATCGGCGGCGGCAGCGGCCAACTCAGCGGCGCTGCCGAACCGGTCCTCCGGACGCTTGGCCAGCGCGCGGGCCACCACTGCGGCAACCGCCGGTGGGGTGTCCGCCGGCAGCGCCGCCGGGTCCTCCTGGGCGTGCCGCAGCGCCACCGCGAGCGGGTTGTCACCGTGGAAGGGCGGCTGCCCGGAAAGGCAGAAGTAGGCCACCGCGCCGAGCGCGTAGATGTCGGTGGCGGCTGAGACCGGCTGCCCGGTGGCCTGCTCGGGGGACATGTACGAGGCGGTGCCGAGCACCATGTTCGCGGCGGTGAGCCCGGCCATGTCGCGGGACCGGGCGATGCCGAAGTCGACGAGCACCACGGTGCCGTCGCCCTTGACCAGCAGGTTGCCCGGCTTCACGTCCCGGTGCACGATGCCGGCAAGGTGTGCGGTGTGCAGCGCGTCGGCGGCCTGGGCCAGCACCGACATGGTGGTGGCCGGGTCCAGCCGCCCCACCGCGCGCACGCGGGCGGACAACGGCTCGCCCTCGACGTACTCCATCACCAGGTAGTCGACCTGGCTGCCGTCGTCGAGCACTGCCTGCCCGACGTCGTGCACCGGCACCACGCCGGGGTGGCGCAGCGCGGCCAGCATCCGCGCCTCGGCCCGGAACCGGGCGGTGAACTCCGGATCGGCGACCAGCGACGGCAGCAGCACCTTCACGGCGACCTCGCGTTCCAGCAGGACGTCGGTGCCGCGCCAGACCGCTCCCATCCCACCCGTCGCCACCCGCTCGCCCAGCCGGTACCGGCCGCCGAGCAGCACTCCCCGTGTCAGCACCGAGCCACCGTACCGGCCGGCTTCGATCGGATTGATCCACCCCGTCGGCCCCGCGGGGGCGAGCGAGCGGCCGTTGCGCGCCGGGCCGACTACGCTGGCGAGGGTTCGTCCCACGGGGACTTCAGCGGCGAGGGGAGACGCGGCATGGCGTGGAGCTGGCGGTACGAGGGCACGGACGGCCAGACGGTCGAGGGACCGGCGGAGTCGTTCGGCAGCCAGGCCGACGCCGAATCCTGGATCGGTCAGACCTGGCGGGAGCTCGCGGCGTCCGGCGTCACCTCGGTCGCGCTCGTGGAGGACGACCGGGTGGACTACCGGATGAGCCTGCTGCCCACGGCCGAGTGATGGCCTACGACCGCCCGGGCGGCGACGGGCTGGTCCTCGGCGTGCCCAAGGCGGCGTTCCGGCCCAGCCCGGTCTTCCTCGGTCTGGTCGCGCTCTTCGCGGTCAGCGGGGTGCTGACCTGGAACGGGTACGGCAACGTCCGGCTCAACGTGTTCCTCTTCGTGGTGTCCGGCTGGCTGGTGTCGCTCTGCCTGCACGAGTACGCCCACGCGGTGGTGGCCTACCGGGCCGGCGACCGGGACATCGCCCATCGCGGCTACCTGACGCTCAACCCGTTCAAGTACACCCACCCGTTGCTGTCGATCGTGCTGCCGGTGGTGGTGGTGCTGCTCGGCGGCATCGGCCTGCCGGGTGGCGCGGTCTGGGTGGACCGGCACGCCATCCCGGGTCGACTGCGGCACACCCTGGTCAGCCTCGCCGGCCCGGCGACGAACGTGCTGTTCACGCTGCTGTTGGTGGCGGCGGTGCAGGTCGGCACCCGGTCGGATGGTCCGGTGGAGTTCTGGGCCGGGGTGGCGCTGCTCGCCTTCCTCCAGCTCACCGCCAGTGTGCTGAACCTGCTGCCGGTGCCCGGCCTGGACGGCGGCAACATGATCCAGCCGTGGCTCACCCCGCAGTGGCGCAAGATGTACGACCTGTTCGCGCCGTACGGCTTCATCCTGCTCTTCGCGCTGCTGTGGAACCCGCGCATCGGCGGCTGGTTCTTCGACGCGGTCTTCGCTGTCGGTGACCTGCTCGGTCTGCCGTCGTGGCTCTACGCCACCGGCCTGGAGCTGATCCGCTTCTGGCAGAGCTGACCGGGCCCGGCGACCGGGCGAAGCTGACCGGGCCCGGCGACCGGGCGAAGCTGACCGGGCGGAGCTGACCCGGCCCGGTCGGCGCGAGGGATTCGCGCCGGCCGGGCCGGAACAACGTCAGGGACGCTGCGCGGGGGACTCGGTCTTCGCCGCGTCCCGCTCGACGATCGGCTCGACGATGTCGTCGATCGCCGTGAGCAGGTCGGCGTCGAGCTTCACCCCGGCGGCCTTCACGTTGTCGTGCACCTGCTCGGGGCGGGACGCGCCGATGATCGCCGACGAGACGTTCGGGTTCTGCAACACCCACGCCACGGCGAGCTGGGCCATGCTGAGCCCGGCCTGCTCGGCGAGGGGCTTGAGCTGCTGGACCCGGGTCAGCACGTCGTCGTTCATGAACCGGGAGATGAAGCCCGCGCCCGACTTCTCGTCGGTGGCCCGGGAACCGGCCGGCGGCGGCTGGCCCGGCAGGTACTTGCCGGAGAGCACTCCCTGCGCCATCGGCGACCAGACGATCTGCCCGATACCCAGCTCCTCGCTGGCCGGCACGACCTCGGTCTCGATGACCCGCCAGAGCAGCGAGTACTGCGGCTGGTTGGACACCAGCGGGACGTGCAGCTCCCGGGCGAGCGGGTGGGCGGCGCGCAGCTGGGCGGCGGTCCACTCGGAGACGCCGATGTAGTGCGCCTTGCCGGAGTGGACGACGTCGGCGAACGCCTCCATCGTCTCCTCCAGCGGGGTGCTGTAGTCGTACCGGTGGGCCTGGTAGAGGTCCACGTAGTCGGTGCGCAGTCGGCGCAGCGAGCCGTTGATCGACTCCATGATGTGCTTGCGGGACAGGCCACGGTCGTTGCGGCCGGGCCCGGTCGGCCAGTAGACCTTGGTGAAGATCTCCAGGCCCTCACGGCGCTCGTTCTGCAACGCCCGGCCGAGCACGTCCTCGGCCCGGGTGCCGGCGTACACGTCGGCGGTGTCGAAGGTGGTGATCCCCGCGTCGAGAGCGGCCCGGACGCAGGCGAACGCCGCGTCCTCCTCGACCTGCGAACCGTGGGTGATCCAGTTGCCGTACGAGATCTCGCTGACCATCAGGCCGGAACGGCCCAGGTGTCGGAATTCCATGTACCGACCCTAGCCCCAGTGGATCAACACCGGCGACCGGCGACTCAGAGCACCGGGTTGGCGTCGGTGAGTAGCCGGTCGATCTCCTCCAGCACCTCGGCGCGATCGCGGTGCACCGGATCGATGAGCGGCACGCCGCGCCGGTCCAGCGCGCCCCACCGCCCGTTGTCGCTCTCGACCAGGAACGCCACCGGGTGGATGACCAGCATCGGGTGCGCCGGCGGGACCAGCACCGTGCCGGTGCGGTCCACCACGCCCCGCCGACCCGCCACGTCGACCACGGCGAGCCCTTCGTCGGTGAAACCGTCGATCTTCTGGCCGTCGGCCAACTCGGTGACGAAGCCGTGGTAGCGGGTGGGCACGATGACCCGACCGGTCCGGTCGACCGCCCCCCAACCCTCGCGCCGCACCGCGGCCAGCCCACGCCGGAACGGTCGTACCTCGGCGAAGTTCGGCGCGACCTGCACCGCCCCGGTCGCGTCGATCGCCGTCCAACCACCCTCGCCGACCACCCACGCCAGGCCGTCGCTGAACGGCTGCGCGGCCCGGAAGGACGGCGGGATCACCGTCGTACCGAGCAGGTTGATCAGCGACCAGCGGTCGGTGTCCGGCCGGCGGACCCAGGCCAACCCGTCGTGGAAGGGCTGTGCTTCGGCGTACCGGGCGGGGACGACCACGTCGCCGTCCTGGCTGGTGTAACCCCACAGCGACCCGTCCCGGTCCGGCAACGGGGGCCGGTCCCGGTCGAGCACCTCGTCCCGACCCCGGGGGTACGCCCCGAAGCCATCCGCCTCGGCCCGCACGGTGACCGCGTCGAGGGCGACCCGGACCCGGTCCAGCAGTTCGGCGTCGCCCGCGCCGCGCAGGTCGAGCGCCTTCTCGAAGTGCTCGCACGCCTCCATGAGCCGCCCCTGGTCGTAACACGACCGCCCGGCGTGCTCGTGCAGCGCGGCCCGTAGCCGGTCGGGCAACTCGACCGAGTTGGCCTGGGCGAAGAGCTGGTCGGCCTCGGCGAAGTTGCCACGCCAGCGCAGCACGTGGGCCAGCCGGGCCTGGGCCAGCGCGGTCCGGCGCAACTCGCCGGTGGCCTCGGCGTAGGTGAGGGCGAGCCGACCGTCGGCCAGCGCGTCGTCCAGGTCGCCGAGGATCCGCGAGGCCACCGCCCGCAGGCTGAGCAGCCGGGCCCGGGCACGGTTGTCGACTGCCGAGCCCAACTTCTCGGTCAGCCGCCGACGGATGGCCCGCAGGTCGTCCGGCTCGGTCAGCTCCTCGCGCAGGGTGACCGGGTCCAACCGCCACCGGTACGCGGCCAGCACCTGCTCCGGGTCGCCCGGGTCGGCCAGCGACGGGCGGGTCACCACCGGCGGTGCTTCGTCGGGTGGCGCGGACGCCTGCTCGTGCTCTCCGTCCGAGCCGCTCCTCGGGCCGGGTACGGCCGGCGCTGGCGGTCCGGACGTCGGCGCCACCGACGCTGGCGGCGCGGACGTCGGCGCTATCGACGCCGGCGGTCCGGAGACGGGCGCTGCGGCGGGCGGTGGTGTCGAGGCCGGTGGCGCGGAGGCGGGCTCTGCTGCGGGTGCCGGCGGTGCGGAGACCGGTGCTCCGGAGTACGGCTGTGCCGGCGCGGGTGGCGCGGATACGGGCGCTACGGAGTACTGCTGCGTTGAGGCGGGTGGTGCGGACACCGGAGCTGCGGTCGGTGCCGGCGGTGCGGAGACGGGCGCGGAGGAGAGGGGCGGCACGGAGACGGGCGCCGCGGGTGGCGCCGATACGGGCGCTGCCGGAGGAACTGAGACCGGCGTGACCGAGGCGGGCGGTGCGGAGACCGGCGTGACCGAGGCGGGCGGTGCGGAGAACGGCGGTGCCGAGACGGGAGGTGCCGAGACGGGGGGGCTCGTGTCGTCCGCAGCCGTGACATGCGTCGCCGCGTCGCCCCGCCACTCGTCGACTCGCGAGCCGTCGGCCGGGCTCGCGCTCGGGTCGTCGATCGCGTCCGCCAGCTCGCCGGGTGGCGCGGGTTCGTCCGTCGGGTCGTGCTCGACCGGATCGGTGTCCGCGCTGGGTGATGCGGCGAAGGGGTGCTGGTCGGCGTCGAGGTCGGCTTCGGTCCGCTGGTGGGGCATCGCGACGACAGGTACGCCGGAGACGGGCTGGTCGCCATCCACAGTTTCCGTGTCGAAGCCGGGCTGCGGGTCGTCGTCCAGGTCGTCCGCCCAGAGCCGCGGGGCACCGGAGACCGGGTGGGCGGGCGGCGCGGAGACCGGGTCGAACGCGTCGTCTGGTGCCGACCCGCTGGCGTGCTCGTCGGCCACACCGTGATGAGTGTCGGCTGCCGGCGTGGACATCTGCGCGTCCGGTGTCGCGGAGCGGTCGGGGTCGCCGGCCTCGTCGTCGACCGGGTCGAACGGCCGCTGGTCCGTCGCAGGCTCGGCCTGGTCGGATTCGGCGGGCTGAGCGGGGCTGAACCACGCCTCCGGTCCGCGGGTACCCGGGACGTCGTCCGGCTCGTGAACGGGCGCCACCGGCTCTTCCGCGGGCGGCGGGGGTACGTAGCGGCGCGGCGTACCGGGGGCCGGCGGGAGCACCGGCTCGACCTCCGCCGCCGGTGGCTGCGGGGCCGCCGGAGGCGGAGCCACCGGGCTCGTGTCGGCCGGGGTCGGGTCGGACCGGGTCGCCGGAGGCGGCTGCGCATGCCAGGTGGGTGGCGGGGCCACCGACGGGCGGGCGTCCGCCGTCGGTGCCGGTCGCTCCGGTGGGTACGGGCGCTGCTGCGCGGCCGGTCGATCCGGCGCGGCCGGTCGATCGGCGGGGTGCGGCGGCTCCGCCGGGGGCGAGCGGTCCGGGGAGGTCGGGCGGCGGTCGGTCGGTGGGGCGCCGGCCAACGGGTCGTCGACCCGACGGCGGTCCGGGCCGGGCTCCTCGCCGCGCCGCTGGTCCGCCGGACGGTCCCGGCTGTCCGGGCCGGGGTAACGCGGCGGCGGAGCGGGGTGCGGTCCGGATGCCGGTGGCGGTTCGGCCAGCGGCCGGCGTCCCGATGCCGGCGGGGCGTCCGAGCGCTCGTCGGCACCGGGCAGGTCCACCGGCGCGGGCAGGTACTCCAACCGCAGGCGCGCGGCGGGTGGCCCCGAGACTGGCCGGTCGGAGGCGGGTGAGACCGGGACGGCCGACACCGGTCGGTCCCAGCCGCGGCTGGTGGGGGAGTCGGGTGCTGGCGACACCGGCCGTTGCGGGGAAGCTGGGGCGGCTGACACCGGTCGGTCCCAGGCGGGGGAGACGGGTGCTGGCGACACGGGCCGCTCCGGGGAGACCGGCATGGCGCGGTCGGAGGCGGGCGGCGCCGTGGCGGCCGGGCGTACCTGTCGCTCGTCGTACCGCGCCGGAGTGGCCGCCGGGCGCTCGTCAGGCCGGGACGGCGTGGCCGCCGGCCGGTCGGGCCGGGCGGCCGGGCGCGGCGACATGCCCGGCTCGGTGCCGCGGTACGGGTCGGCGCCACGGTACGGGTCCGTGGTGCGGTACGGGTCCGTGGTGCGGTACGGGTCGGGGCTGCCGTGTGGGTCGGTGCGGTGCGGGTCCGTGGTGCGGTGGCCGGGCTCCCGGGTGCGGTCCTGGCGCACCGGACCCGGTGCTGGCCAGGGCAGACTGCCGTCCGACCGTTGGCCCGGCTGCGGCCGGGGCTCGCGGTACGCGTCCTCACGGGGTGCGTCCTCGCGGTACCCGTTGTCGCGGTACCCGTCCGGGCGGGCCTGCTCGCGGGGTCGCCGGTCCGGGTACGCCTCGGCGCGGGCCGCCGCCTCACGGGGCTGCCGCCGGTGCGGGTCGGTGTCGGGCCGCCGCCGGTCGTCGTCGAGGCGCGGTTGGTCGGGCAGGTCCGGCTCGGGGCGACGCCGTCGCCCACCGTTGGGTGAGGGCGCTGCGCCGATCCCCTCGTCCGCGCGGTAGCGCGGCTCCGGGCGGCGCAGGTCGTCTGCGGCCCGGTCCGGGTACCCGTCGGCGCGGTATCGCGTGCGGCCGTCCACTGATGCCCACGGGTCGACCCCGTCGGCGACGCGGCCGTCGTGGTCGCGGGTGGGTCGGACGCCGTACCCGTCGGCGGTGTGCCGTTCGTGACCAGCGGCGGGCCGTTCCGGCGTGCCGCGCCGACGTGGTGTGTCGTCCGGCTCGGGCACCCAGCCAGGTTCCGGTCGGGGCGCGGGGGAGACCGGCGGGGACCCCCGGTAACTCCGATCCCGCTCGGCGGGCTCCTGCCGGGGGCCGCGGCTGTCGTACCGCTCGGGGTTGGGCTGGTCCCGATGCCAGGCGGCTTCCCGAGCGGGACCTCGCTCGTCGGCGGGGCGTCGGTCGGACCAGGCGGTACGTCGGTCCGACTCGGGCGAGCGGCGGTCGTCGCGGCGGGGTGGCTCGGGCAGCGGACGACGGTACGGCTCGTGGTCGTAGTGGCGGGAGTCAGCGCTGTCGGGCCGGCCGTAGGCGGACGCGTCAGCCGCGAGCTCGTCGCTGCGGAGTCGGCTGTAGGCCGACGCCTCGCCCTGCTCGTCGTCGGCCCAGGAACGGCCGTGAGGTGCCTGTTCCGCCGGTGATTCGTCAGACCAGGACCGGCCGAGGTAGGTGCCGTCCGGGCGGGTGGGCGCCAGCGGCGGCACCTCGGCGCGACCGGACACCGTCGCGCGTCCGCGCGGTGGTGGCTGGTGCGGCATGCCGATGTCGCCGGCGTAACGCTGGCCGGGGAACTGGGGGTGCCACTCGGTGGTCGGCTCGACCACCCAGGACGGTTCGTTCGGGTCTGACCACCGGTCGGTGTAGCGGCCGTTCATCCGTCGAGCCCGTCGCCACACCCGGCCGCTCGGTCGATTCTCGCCGGGGGTGAGGTGTCCGCAGCCGCCGTCGGGTGACCGCTGGGCGTCCGGTCGCCGCCTGCCACGCCCCGGTGGCCGGCTCGCGTCCGCTCGCTCACGCGTTGTCACCTCGTTGCAAATTGTCGCGCTGGGGCCGCACGCGCCGGTCAGATCGCCGCTCCGGCAGGCCGTGGCTGCGGATGGAGGGTAACGGCGTGGGCTCGCTCACCGCCACTGTGCTGCCGCCCACCGGCGCAAACGTTATCCCATTGGTTTCGGACATTTGGTCCTATAAGCGAATCTGGACTCCGACCTTACCGCACTCAAGGATCACCTGGCTGCGGCGGGAACGCCCACGTCCCTCAGGGGTGCTCCATGACGAGGACGGCGAACGTACCGGGAGCGAGCGCCTCGTAACGGTGCGGGGCGTCGCCGGGGAACGTGGCGTAGTCGCCGGGTTCGAGTTCGACGGGTGCCGCCTCGGGCCCCACCCGCAGCCGGCCGGCGGCGACCACCACGTGCTCGATACTGCGCGGGGTGTGTCCGGGCCCGGCCCGCACCGCGCCGGGCTCAAGCCTGATCAGGTAGACGTCCCGGCGCAGGTGCGCCGCACCGGCGCTGAGCAGCGTTCCGCTGAAGTCGGCCTGCTCCGAGCGGACGTGCGGCCCGTCCCCGGCCCGGATGACCCGTACGCCGTCGTCGACGGGCTCCACCAGCCGGCTGAACGGCACACCGAGGGCGACGCCCAGCGCCCAGAGTGTCTCCACACTCGGGTTTCCGGTGCCCGACTCCAGTTGGGAGAGGGTGGACTTGGCCACCCCCGCTCGGCGGGCCAGCTCGGTCAGCGAGATGCCGACCCGTTCCCGCTCCCGGCGCAGGGCGGCGGCGATGGTGGCCAGGGGGGCAGCCGGTTCCGAAGGCATGCCTTCGCTCCATTGGTCACATGTTCGGTCTGTCGAACAACGACCCGTTCAGCATGAAGAACGCACGACAAGATCCGCGCAGTTACGGCGAAACTGCTGCCTCGCAGATGTCTGAGGCAGCAGTTTCGCTGATGGTGCGCGGATCGTGGAGCTGTAGGACGGCCCGCCCGCGGGTCAGACCTTGTCGCCCAGCTTGACCTGGGGCGCCGGAGCGCGCATCCGGCGGAAGGTGATCGACCGCATGACCGCGTAGAGGAAGAGCGAGCCCATCCGCTGGTCGGTCTTCGGGAAGCGTTCCCGGACCAACTTGCTGATCTTGCGGCAGATCAGCACCGAGTCGACGACCACACCCAGCGCCAGCGCTCCCCAGAGCACGTTGGAGATCAGCCGGACCACCGGCGGCATGGCCGCGTTCGAGCCGACCAGCACGATCAGCGCGCCGCCGAAGAACCAGGTGCCGACGGTACGCCGGGAGTCGACCACGTTGCGGGCCAGCAGCCGTTCCGGGCCACGGTCGCGGGGGCCACCCTCGCGGCGGAACTCCGACGCCGCCTCGGCACGCAGTTGCCGGCGGCGCTCCCGCTCCTCCTCCTTGGTGAGGGGACGGGTGGGGCCGGCCGGCCGACGGCCGACGGTCGGCCGCTTGGGCGTCTCCCGACCCTTGGCCGGGGTGTAACCCCGGGAACGCTCAGCGGTCTCCTCGGGGGTCACCGAGGTGACGGCCTCGTCGACGAGGTCGGTGGACTTGCGGCGAAAGAGCGACGGCACGCGGCAAGGGTAGCCAACGGTCCGCGCCCGGTGCACATCGCGGTACAGCGACCGACGGCTCCAGGTCGCAGCGCGACCTGGAGCCGTCGTGGCCGAACGATGGGTGAGCGACGTTACGGACGCTCGGCGTGCGCGCCCAGGTCGGCGAGCTTCGCCTCGAAGTCCTCGTAGCCCCGGTTGATCAGGTCCACCCCGTACACCCGGGAGGTGCCCTCGGCCGCGAGCGCCGCGATCAGGTGGCTGAACCCGGCCCGCAGGTCCGGGATGACCAGGTCGGCGGCGTGCAGCTTGCTCGGCCCGGCGATCACGGCGGAGTGCTTGAAGTTGCGCCGGCCGAAGCGGCACGGGGTGCCGCCGAGGCAGTCCCGGTAGACCTGGATGTTGGCGCCCATCGAGTTGAGCGCCTCGGTGTAGCCCAACCGCTGCTCGTAGACCGTCTCGTGGACGATCGACAGGCCACGGGCCTGGGTCAGCGCCACGACCAGCGGCTGCTGCCAGTCGGTCATGAAGCCGGGGTGCACGTCGGTCTCCAGCGCCACCGCGTTCAGCTCACCACCCGGGTGCCAGAAGCGGATGCCGCCCTCCTGACCCGGGTCGCCCAGCTTCGGCGCGCGGGCGTCGGTGACCTCGTACTCGCCGCCGACCGAGCGGAAGATGTTCAGGAAGGTCATCATGTCGGCCTGCTGAGCGCCCAGCACCTCGACGTGACCACGGGTGGCCAGGGCGGCGGCCGCCCAGCTCGCCGCCTCGATCCGGTCCGGGATCGGCCGGTGGGTGTAGCCGTGCAGCTTGGGCACGCCCTGAATCTCGATCACCCGGTCGGTGTGGACCTTGATGATCGCGCCCATCTTCTGCAGGATGCAGATCAGGTCGATGATCTCCGGCTCCACCGCGGCGTTGCGCAGCTCGGTGACGCCCTCGGCCATCACGGCGGTCAGCAGCACCTGCTCGGTGGCACCGACGCTCGGGTACGGCAGGGCGAACTTGGTGCCGTGCAGCCCGTTCGGCGCGGACAGGTGCAACCCCTCGGGCCGCTTCTCGACAGTCGCGCCGAACTCGCGCAGCGCCTGGAGGTGGAAGTCGATCGGACGCGGGCCGATGTGGCAGCCGCCCAGATCCGGGATGAACGCGTGCCCGAGGCGGTGCAGCAGCGGGCCGCAGAACAGGATCGGGATCCGGCTGGAACCGGCGTGCACGTTGATCTGGTCGGTGCTGGCGCTCTCCACGTTCGCCGGGTCGAAGACGAGCTCGCCGTCCTCGGCGCCGTCGGTGACCTTGACGCCGTGCAGGCCGAGCAGACCTCGCACCACCTCGACGTCGCGGATCTTCGGCACGTCGAACAGTCGGCTCGGGCTGTCGCCGAGCAGTGCGGCGACCATCGCCTTCGAAACGAGGTTCTTCGCGCCGCGCACGCGGATCCGCCCTTCGAGCGGAGTGCCTCCGTGCACAACCAGGACGTCGTCGGTCAACGCAACCTCCAGCGCGTCGGTGCTGCTGTGTTGATGGTGGGGTGCCTGAACGTCGTCGCTACCCCGGATGCGGCCACATCGAAACGGCTCGCGTGTGTCGTCGCTTGGGCAGCATAGCCCTCGGTGACGAAAAAGGACTCGGTCACATCGGCGTGTGTGGCATTAATCGGTGATCCGGCACTTTTGCGTACCAAGAGCGCTACGGATCGTGATCAGGACACCGTCGGCGGCGGGGTGTCCGCGCCGGGCAGCGCGAGCATCTGATCAAGCGCCACCCGGGCGTGGTGCGCGGTGTCGGCGTCCACCGTGATCTGGTTGACCACCCGGCCCGCTACCAGCTCCTCCAGGGCCCAGACCAGGTGCGGCAGATCGATCCGGTTCATCGTCGAGCAGTAGCAGACGGCCTTGTCCAGGAACATGATCTGCTTGTCCGGGTGCGCCAGGGCGAGCCGGCGGACCAGGTTCAGCTCGGTGCCGAGCGCCCACGCCGAGCCGGCCGGAGCCGCCTCGATGGTCTTGATGATGTATTCGGTGGACCCGACGTAGTCGGAGGCCGTGACCACTTCGTGCCGGCACTCCGGGTGGACCAGGACGTTGACCCCGGGCACCCGCTCCCGTACGTCGTTGACGCTCTCCAGGGTGAACCGGCCGTGCACCGAGCAGTGCCCCCGCCACAGGATCATCTTGGCGTCGCGCAGCTGCTCCGGGGTGAGCCCACCACCGGGCTTGTGCGGGTCGTAGAGCACGCAGTCGTCCAGCGACAGGCCCATCTCCAGCACAGCGGTGTTACGGCCCAGGTGCTGATCCGGCAGGAAGAGCACCTTCGACCCCTGCTCGAAGGCCCAGTCCAGGGCGCGCTTGGCGTTGGACGAGGTGCAGACCACGCCGCCGTTGCGGCCCACGAAACCCTTGATGTCGGCCGAGGAGTTCATGTACGTCACCGGGACCGTGTCGCCAGCGATGCCCAGCTCGGTCAGCGTGTCCCACGCGGCCTCGACCTGGCCCAGCACGGCCATGTCGGCCATCGAGCAACCCGCCGCGAGGTCCGGCAGGATCACCCGCTGGGTGCTGGTGGTGAGGATGTCCGCGCTCTCGGCCATGAAGTGCACGCCGCAGAAGACGATGTACTCCGCGTCCGGGCGGGCTGCGGCCTCCCGGGCCAGCTTGAACGAGTCGCCCGTCACATCGGCGAACTGGATCACCTCGTCGCGCTGGTAGTGGTGCCCCAGCACGAAGACCTTGCTGCCCAGCTTCGCCTTCGCGGCGGTGGCACGGGCCACCAGATCCGGATCGCTGGGCGCCGGCAGGTCGCCCGGACACTCGACGCCGCGCTCGGTGTCGGGGTCACTGCCCCGGCCGAGCAGCAGCAGAGCCGTCGCCGTGTTGGAGGGTTCCACCCAGGTCGAAGTCACGTAGCCCATGGTCCCACAGCGCGAGCGCGACGCAGCCTCGCTCGGTGTGGGCTGCCACACTGCTCGGCATGCGCGTGCTGCTCTGCCCGGACAAGTTCGCCGGCACCCTGTCCGCACCGGAGGTGGCCGCTGCCGTCGCCGCCGGTTGGCGCACCGTCACCGACGGAGACGATCTGCTGATCCGACCGCTCGCCGACGGCGGACCGGGCTTCGTGGAGGTGCTCGCCGAGGCCCTCGGTGGCCGGCGGGTGCCGGTGTCGACGGTCGACCCGCTGGGCCGGCCGGCGGCCGGTGAGATCCTGCTCACCGCCGACGGCTCGACCGCCTACCTGGAGAGCGCGCAGGCGTGCGGCCTGCACCTGCTCTCCCCGGCCGAGCGCGACCCGAAGACCACCACCTCGTACGGGCTGGGTCTGTTGGTGAACCCCGGCGAGCTGTGCAGGTCCACCAGCACGTCGACC
>NZ_JBEYSL010000116.1:0-15243 GCF_040642735.1 Micromonospora sp. NPDC047753
GCCGCGCACGATGGTCGGCACCTCACCAGCGGAGTAGCTCGCCATCCGGGTGAAGTGCATCCAGAGGTGGTCGGTGGCGTTGGCCATGTCAGCCCCATCGGTCGTCGGGCCGGTCAAAGGGGTGAGGCCGGCCGCTCTGCCAACGGTTATCGCACAGTCGAGACCTCCGGGGCAAGTGTTATCGGCGGTAGCACGGTCAGTTGGCGACGGATTCAGCGCACGCGCGCCACTGATGCAACGGAATCCGCATCACTGCCGGCCTGGCTGATCGGCAGTCGGCGGTCGGCAGTCGGCGGTCGGCAGTCGGCAGGAGCTGGAGGTGTGGTGGTCGCGGCCTTTGGAGTTGAATCGTTTGCGATATCACGGCCGCCTTGTCGAGGTGGCTCATGGCCGCCCGGGTTCGCGCCGGGCGGGTCAGTCAGGCTGGCTCGTCGTCGGTCCCGCCGGCCGCCGATTCGTCTACGACATCAGCTCCAAAGCGCCCGAGTAGTGGCCGCGCCCTCTTGGCCCTGCGCTCGATCCACTGCCGGTTCATTGAATCTGCGGGGTCCAGGCGTGGTTGATGCCGCGTTATTGGTGACGTCGAGTGGATCAGGGGACGGTCAGGCCGTACCCCAGGTGTAGGTCTGCTTGCGCAGCTTGAGGTAGACGAACGCCTCGGTGGAGATCACCCCTGGCACCGCGCGCAGTCGTTGCAGGATCTCCAACAGGTGGTCGTCGTTGCGGCAGACCACCTCGGTGAGCAGGTCGAACGACCCTGCGGTGATCACCACGTAGTCGACCTCGTCCAGCTCGGCCAGCCGGTCCGCGACCGTCTCCAGGTCGCCGTCGGTGCGTAGGCCGATCATCGCCTGCCTGTTGAAGCCGAGCTGGAGCGGATCGGTCACCGCCACGATCTGCATCACCCCGGAGTCGAGCAGTCGCTGCACCCGCTGACGGACCGCCGCCTCGGACAGGCCCACCGCCTTGCCGATCGTCGCGTACGGGCGGCGGCCGTCCTCCTGGAGCTGCTCGATGATCTGCTTGGCCACGTCATCCAGCAGAGCGTGATTGGCGCCTTCACGGACAGCGACGCGTCGACCGCCGTTGCTGTTCTCGTGCTGCCGGTTTGTCATTGCCCGCTCCCCATGTCCTGAATCCTGATGTCGCGCGTGTAACCCCGCGTAGTCTGGCGTATTTCGTCGTGCATCGCTATTCCCGCAACGGAATCCCTTGTAAGAGAGGTCACCTCATGTCAGGATCAGTCGTCCATGGCACTTGACCCTCCCGACATTCCCGCCGGCGTGCCTCCCCCGTCCCGCCCGCCGACGATGACCCCCTAGGAGTCGTCATGCGTACTCCCCTCCGGCTCCTCTCCCGGCGTGGACTGCTCACCGGCACTCTCGGTTCGGCCGCCCTGCTCACCATGGGCGGCAGCCTCGCGGGCTGCGGCACCAAGGGCGCGCAGCAGACCGAAGCTGGTTGCGTCAGCGAGGACCTCTCCGGCACCGAGAAGAAACTCGCCTTCGCCAACTGGCCGCAGTACATGGACGTTGACGACGCTGACGAGTCCAAGCGGCCGAGCCTCGACGAGTTCATCACGAAGACCGGCATCCAGGTGACCTACACCGAGGACATCAACGACAACAACGAGTTCTTCGGCAAGGTGCAGAACCAACTTGCCGCCTGTCAGAGCACCGACCGCGACATCATCGTGCTGACCGACTGGATGGCGGCCCGGATGATCCGGCTCGGCTGGATCCAGAAGCTGGACCCGGCGAAAATCCCGAACGTGCAGGCCAACCTGCTTCCGTCGCTGCTCAACCGCCCCTTCGACACCGAGAACCGGATCTCCATCCCGTGGCAGTCGGGCCTGGCGGGCCTGGCGTACAACGGCAACGTCACGAAGGAACTGCGGACCGTCGACGAACTGCTCACCCGCCCCGACCTCAAGGGCAAGGTGACCGCGCTCAGCGAGATGCGCGACACCATGGGCCTGCTGCTCGGGTCGAACGGGCACGACCCGGCCAACTTCACCGCCGCCCAGTTCGACGACGCCCTCAACAAGCTCAAGAGGGCAGTCGACTCCGGGCAGATCCGCAAGTTCACCGGCAACGACTACGCGCCCGACCTGGCCAAGGGCGACATCGCCGCGTGCATCGGCTGGTCCGGCGACGTCATCCAACTGTCCGGTGAGGACGAGAAGGTGCGGTTCGTCGCGCCGGACTCGGGCGTGATGCTCTACAGCGACAACATGATGGTCCCCAACAAGGCCACCCACAAGGGCAACGCCGAAGCGCTGATCAACTACTACTACGAGCCGGCGGTCGCGGCGAAGCTCGCCGCGTACGTCAACTACATCTGCCCGGTGAAGGGCGCTCAGGCCGAGATGGAGAAGATCGATCCTGAGCTGGCAGCCAACCCGCTGATCTTCCCGGACGAGGCGCTGCTGTCGAAGTCCAAGGTGTTCATGGCCCTGGACGAGAAGCAGGAGAAGGAGTACGAGGGCAAGTTCCAACAGGTCATCGGGGCGTGATGAGGATGGCGCGCGAGACACCGGCCGGCGATCTGCGCCTGGCCGACCTCACCAAACGGTTCGGCGTCTTCACCGCTGTCGACGACCTGAGCCTGACCATCGAGCAGGGCTCGTTCTTCGCGCTGCTCGGCGCGTCCGGCTGTGGCAAGACCACCACGTTGCGGATGATCGCCGGCCTGGAGGAGCCGACCAGCGGCCAGGTGCTGCTCGGTGACACCGACATCGCCCGGCTGCGTCCGTACAAGCGGCCGGTGAACACCGTCTTCCAGAGCTACGCGCTCTTTCCGCACCTCACCATCTTCGAGAACGTGGCCTTCGGGCTGCGCCGACGCGGCATCCGCTCGGTCGACGACGAGGTCTCCCGGATGCTGTCGCTGGTGCAGCTCGACGGCTATGGCAACCGCCGCCCCGCCCAGCTCTCCGGGGGTCAGCAGCAGCGGGTCGCGCTCGCCCGCGCGCTGATCAACCGGCCGCAGGTGCTGCTGCTCGACGAGCCGCTGGGCGCACTCGACCTGAAGCTGCGCCGACAGATGCAGATCGAGCTGAAGCGCATCCAGACCGAGGTCGGCATCACCTTCGTGCACGTCACCCACGACCAGGAGGAGGCCATGACCATGGCCGACACCGTCGCGGTGATGAACGCCGGCCGGATCGAACAGTTGGGTGCCCCGGCCGACATCTACGAGTTTCCCGCCACCGCCTTCGTGGCGAACTTCCTCGGCCAGTCCAATCTGCTCGCCGGCGAGGCCACCGGCGTCGGCGGCGGCGACGTCGCGGTGACGGCGCACGGCACGCGCTTCTCCGTGCCCGCCGGCCGCGCACGGGCCGAGAGCGGCCCGGTCCACCTGGGGGTACGCCCGGAGAAGCTGATTCTGGCCGGCTCCGCCGACCAGGTGCCCGCCGGGCATCAGCACGTCACCGGAGTGGTCACCGACGCCTCCTACGTGGGAGTCAGCACGCAGTACCTGCTGCGCACCGGCTGGGGCACCGAGTTGTCGGTCTTCGCCGCCAACAGCGGAACGTCGACGACAGTGGCGGTCGGCAGCGAGGCCGTGGCGTACTGGGATCCGCGGCACGCGTTCCTGCTGCCCCGCGACGCCGCCGACACCGACCGGACGTCACCGGTGCTGGACGAGCCGGTGGGTGTGTCGTCGTGACCCTGCTGGCCCCCACCGGATCGGGGCACCCGCCGCCCGCGCCACCGGCAGCCCGGTCCGGGCGACGCCGACTCCTGCCGTACCTCCTGTTGTTGCCGGGTGCGGCCTGGCTGCTCATCTTCTTCGGTGTGCCGCTCGTGCAGTTGGCGGCGGCCAGCCTGTACGACCCCAGCGGCTCGCTCTCCACCGGGTACGCGATGACCTGGGCGGTCGGCAACTACCCGGACGTGCTCCAGGCGTACTGGCCGCAGTTCCTGCGCTCGTTCGGCTACGCCGGGCTGGCCCTGGTGCTGGCGTTGCTGCTGGGCTACCCCCTGGCGTACGCCATCGCGCAGAAGGCCGGCCGCTGGAAGAATTTGCTGCTGGTGTGCGTCGTCGCGCCGATGTTCACCAGCTTCCTGGTCCGCACGCTGGCCTGGAAGACGATTCTGTCGGACAACGGCGCGCTCGTCGGTCTGCTGCGCGACGTGCACCTGCTCGCCCCGGACGGTCGGCTGCTGGCCACCCCGTTCGCTGTGGTGCTCGGCCTGACGTACAACTTCCTGCCGTTCCTGGTGCTGCCGCTGTACGCGAGCCTGGAGCGGCTTGACCCGCGGTTGCTGGAGGCGGCCACCGACCTGTACGCGAGCCCGGTGCAGGCGTTCCGTCGGGTGACACTGCCGCTGTCCATGCCCGGTCTGGTCGCCGGCACGCTGCTGTTCTTCATCCCGGCCAGCGGCGACTACATCAACGCCGAGCTGCTCGGCACCCCGAACGAATACATGATCGGCAACGTCATCGACTCGGCGTTCCTGGTCCGACTGGACTACCCGCAGGGCGCCGCGCTGTCGTTCCTGCTGATGGCGGCGATCCTCGCGGTGGTCTTCGGCTACCTCCGTCGAGCCGGCACGGAGGAGGTCCTGTGAGGGTTTCCCGTTGGCTCGCGGACCGCTGGGTGATGATCGTGGCGTTGCTGGTGCTCGGCTACCTGGCGCTGCCGATCCTGGTGGTGGCCGGGCTGTCGTTCAACCGGCCGTCGAGCCGGCTCTCGTACGACTTCAACGAGTTCACTCTGGACAACTGGCGGCAGCCGTGCGCCACCTCGGACATGTGCGACGCGGTCGTCCGCAGCGTGCAGATCGGCTTCATCGCCACTGTGGTCGCCACAGTGCTCGGCACCCTGATGGCGTTCGCGCTGGTCCGGCACCGCTTCCGGGGCCGATCCGGGATCAACGTGCTGATCTTCCTGCCGATGGCCACCCCGGAACTGGTGATGGGCACGTCGCTGCTGGCCCTGTTCGTGTCGGCGGGCGTACCGCAGGGTTTCTGGACCATCGTGATCGCGCATGTGATGTTCTGCGTGTCGTTCGTGGTGGTCACCGTGAAGGCGCGGCTCGCCGGGATGGACCGGCGGCTGGAGGAGGCCGCCATGGACCTCTACGCCAACGAGTGGCAGACCTTCCGGCGGATCACCCTGCCGCTGGTACTGCCCGGCATCGTGGCCGCCGCGTTGCTGGCCTTCTCACTCAGCTTCGACGACTTCATCATCACGAACTTCAACGCCGGCACCACCGTCACGTTCCCGATGTACGTCTGGGGCGCTGCCCAGCGTGGCATCCCACCGCAGGTCAACGTGATCGGCACGGCGATGTTCGCGGTCGCGTTGCTGCTCGTGGGGCTCAGCTCGCTGCGCGGTCGACGGGCCCGCCGCGCCGCGCTGCTGTCCGGGCCGTCGGGTCACCCGCGTCGGTCGTCATGACCCTCCCGAACGCGGATCGTCCGACCGGCGGGCCGTCATGACGCTCCCACATACCGGCCGGGCGATGGCCGACGCGGCACCCGTGCCGTACTGGCTCGACCGCCCGGACCGCCCCGACCCGCTACCGCCGCTGAGCGGTCGGCACTCCGCCGACCTGCTGGTGATCGGCGGCGGTTACAGCGGACTGTGGGCCGCGCTGTTGGCGAAACAGGCGGACCCGGACCGGGACGTCCTGCTCGTCGACGCTGGGACCTGCGGCTGGGCGGCCTCCGGGCGCAACGGCGGTTTCTGCGCCGCCTCTTTGACCCACGGCCTCGCCAACGGTGTCGAGCGGTTCCCCGACGAGGTCGGCGAGTTGGAACGCCTCGGCCGGGACAACCTGGACGCCATCGCCGCCACCGTCGCGAAGTTCGACATCGACTGCGACTTCGAGCGCACCGGTGAGCTGGCCGTCGCCGTCGAGCCGTACCAACTCGACGGGCTGGCCGCCGACGCGGACCTGGCCCGCCGGTACGGCCACCGGGTGCGGTTGCTCGACCGGGACGAGGTGCGCGCCGAGGTGCACTCACCGACGTACCTGGGTGGGATGTTCGACGCCGACCGGGTGGCCATGGTGGACCCGGCGAAGCTGGCCTGGGGGCTGCGCCGTGCCTGCCTCGACCTCGGCGTACGCGTGCACGAGCACACCCGGGTCACCGGACTGCGCGCCGACGGTGCGGCCCTGCACGCCAGCACCCTGGGCACCGGTCCCGCCGCCCACCCGGCCGACAGTGGCCGGGCCGACACCAGTGCCGCCGGTCTGCCCGGCTCGATCCGGGCGCGCCGGGTCGTGCTGGCCACCAACGCGTTCCCGCCGTTGCTACGCCGGCTGCGGGCGTACCTGGTGCCGGTCTACGACCACGTGCTGATGACCGAGCCGCTCACCCCCGCCCAGCGCGACGCCATCGGGTGGCGCAACCGGCAGGGGCTCGCCGACACCGCCAACCAGTTCCACTACTACCGGATCACCACCGACGGACGGATCCTCTTCGGCGGCTACGACGCCGTGTACCACTACGGCAACCGGGTCGCGCCCGAGTTGGAACAACGACAGGCCACCTTCACCACCCTCGCCCGCCACTTCTTCACCACGTTCCCGCAGCTCGCCGACGTGCGGTTCAGCCACCGCTGGGGCGGAGTCATCGACACCTGCACCCGGTTCTGCCCGTTCTTCGGCACCGCCTACGGCGGTCGGCTGGCGTACGCGGCCGGCTACACCGGCCTCGGCGTCGGGGCCACCCGCTTCGGGGCCCGGGTGCTGCTCGACCTGCTCGACGGCGGGAACACCCCGCTGACCCGGCTCGACCTGGTTCGCCGCAAGCCACTGCCGTTCCCACCGGAACCCGTCCGCGCGGTCGGCATCAATCTCACCCGCTGGTCACTGGCCCGCGCCGACGCGCGCGAGGGTCGGCGCGACCTCTGGCTCCGTACTCTCGATCGTTTCGGTTTGGGGTTTGATTCCTGATGCGTGTCCTCCTCGTCGGCGCCGGTGGCGTCGGCTCCGCCGCCGTAGCCATCGCCGCCCGACGGACCTTCTTCGAGACCATCGTGGTGGCCGACCACGACCCCGTTCGGGCCCAACGGGCGGTCGCCGGGCACGGTGACCGTTTCGTCGCCGCCCAGGTGGACGCCTCCTCGGCCGACGCGGTCACCGCACTGTGTCGGGAGCACCGGATCACGCACGTGCTGAACGCCGTCGACCCGCGGTTCGTCATGCCGATCTTCGACGGCGCGTTCGCGGCCGGCGCGGACTACCTGGACATGGCGATGTCGCTGTCACACGTCGAGACCGGCGTGAAGCTCGGCGACGAACAGTTCGCGCTGGCCGACACCTGGTCGGCGGCCGGTCGGCTGGCGCTGTGCGGCATCGGGGTCGAGCCCGGCCTCTCCGACGTCTTCGCCCGTTACGCCGCCGATGAACTGTTCAGCGAGATCGACGAGATCGGTGTCCGGGACGGGGCGAACCTGACAGTCGACGGGTACGACTTCGCGCCCTCGTTCTCCATCTGGACAACGATCGAGGAGTGCCTCAACCCGCCGGTCATCTGGGAGAAAGACCGGGGCTGGTTCACCACCGAACCGTTCTCCGAGCCGGAGGTCTTCCACTTCCCCGAGGGGATCGGGCCGGTCGAGTGCGTCAACGTCGAGCACGAGGAGGTGCTGCTCATCCCGCGCTGGGTCAAGGCCCGGCGGGTCACCTTCAAGTACGGCCTGGGCGACGAGTTCATCGAGGTGCTCAAGACGCTGCACAAGCTCGGTCTGGACGCCGTCTCCCCGGTGCGGGTACGCGGCGTCGAGGTCTCCCCGCGTGACGTGGTCGCCGCGAGCCTGCCCGACCCGGCCACGCTCGGTGCCCGGATGCGCGGCAAGACCTGCGCCGGCACCTGGGTACGCGGCCTCGGCCCGGACGGGCAACCCCGCGAGGTCTACCTGTACCACGTGGTCGACAACGAGTGGTCGATGCGGGAGTACGGGCACCAGGCGGTGGTCTGGCAGACCGCCGTCAACCCGGTCGTCGCCCTGGAGTTGCTCGCCAGCGGCGCGTGGGCCGGCGTGGGCGTGCTCGGACCGGAGGCGTTGCCCCCGATGCCCTTCCTCGACCTGCTGAACGGTTACGGCTCACCGTGGGCGATGGAGGAACGGTGAGCTCATCCCGCTGACGGCATCGCGACAGTTCCGTCGCCGTAGTTCGATCTCCGACCGCTGTCGACGCGGTGCGTGGGGATCTGCGGCTTTTGTTGGTGCTGATACCCGCACGATCGGCCCTGCCCTGCCAGCCTGGAGGGTTGCCGCACCTGCCGACTCGTCGCCCGCCAACGTGCCCACCGATCTTTCCCGCGAAGCGAAAGGCGCAGGTGACGAACACGACGGGGGATATTGCACGCTGTGTTTGCGACGACACTCATCGCCGTGACGATGCAACCACCACAGCACCCGGGGCCGCCGTACCCGCCGTCGTTCGGCCAGACGCCCCGACCGAACTGGTTCCGCCGGGCCACTCCCGCCAGCCGGGTCGCCGTGATCCTCGGCTCGGTCACGCTGTCGATCCTGCTGCTCTGCTGCACCGGCACCGCCATCGTCGGCGCGTTGACCGGCGAGCCGGAGCCGACCAGGACCGGCACCGCCGCCGAGCAACCACAACAGCCGATCCTGGCCGCGCCCGGCGAGCCGACCGAGGAGGCCCCGGCCCAGGAGGAGTCGCCGATCGCCGCGCCCTCCACAGTGCCCTCGTCGGTGCCTGCCACGGCGCCCTCGTCGGTGCCTGCCACGGCGCCCTCGTCGGCGGCGGCCGTGCCGGTGGTGCAGGTGACGACCGTGACGGAGAAGGCCACCATCCGGTACGGCGAGCGGACCGTCAAGGACTCGTCACTGGCCGAGGGCAAGCGGGTCGTCCGAACCAAGGGCGTGAACGGCGTCCGGACCATGACCTACGAGGTGACCACCACCGACGGCGTGCGGACGGCCAAGAAACTGGTCAAATCCGCAGTGACGAAGCAGCCGGTGACCCAGGTCGTGGCCGTCGGCACCAAGAAGCCGCAGTCGTCGAAGTGCGACCCGAACTACAGCGGCTGCGTCCCGATCGCCAGCGACGTCGACTGCGCGGGTGGCAGTGGCAACGGCCCCGCCTACGTCAGAGGGCCGATCAGGGTTATCGGTGACGACATCTACGACCTGGACCGAGACGGCGACGGCATAGCCTGCGACTAGTCCTGGCCCCCTCGAGACCCCTCACCCCCGCGATCTTGCACTTTCTGCGGTTACTTATGCCTCCTATCGGACATATCGCCGACACAAAGTGCAAGATCGCGGGGGTGAGGGGTTTGGGGTGGGGATTTTGGGGGTTGGTGCTAGCACGGCTGAGGGTGCTGTGGGGGTTGTCCACAGGGGAGTTGGTTTTCCACAGGTAGTTATTGCGGGGCACTGGCGGAGGTGCCGGTCGGTCAGCCTCCCTCCATGGCAACTCAGTTGTGGCGTACGGACGCGCTGATGCGGCAGCTCACCGTTGGACGGATACGCACTCGGCTCGACCGCGAGGAAATCCTGCGTGTGCGCAGAGGGGTCTACGCCGACAAGCTCTGCGACGACGACGACGAACTGCGTGCCCTAATGCTCCGGCTGCCCGACGGAGCGATGTTGGCGAGGCAGAGTGCCGCCCGCCGATACGGCTTCGGGGTCCTGCGCGACGATCTGATCCACATCCAGTTGCCCGCCGAGGTGCCAAAGCCCCGTCTGCCCGGGGTGGTCGTTCACCGGACGGTCTTACCCGCTCGGCCGGTCTTCGTCGCAGGCCTGCCCTGCGTTCCACCGGCGCGTTGCGCAGTCGACCTCGCTCGCGCCGCTCGTCGGGTCGACGCACTCCCAGTGCTCGATGCTGCGCTGCGGTCGGGCTTGGTCACCCAGGATGACCTGCTGGCCGAGGTTGCGGCCCACAACGCATTGCGGGGTGTCCGCCAGGCCCGCCAACTGATACCGCTGGCAGACGGCAGAGCGGAGTGCCGACAGGAGAGCCAGTTGCGACTGATCCTGATCGACGGAGGCCTGCCGCCGCCGGAGCCGCAACTATGGGTGACCGACCGCCATGGCATCCCTCTGTACCGGCTCGATCTGGGCTACCGCGAACGCCGAATTGGCATCGAGTACGACGGACTGTCGCACCTGAGCCGCGATCGACTCAGGCACGACCGTGAGCGGATCAACTGGCTGGCCGCAGCGGGTTGGCGGATGCGCTACTTCACCGACCGCGATCTCTACCGCCGCCCCGAACACATCAAAGCCACCATCCGCGCAGCCCTCTCCTAACCACCCCCCGTGCCGTGCCCGTGCCCGTGCCCCCACCCTCGCCGATCTTGCACTTTCTGCCCCGACAAAAAACGCCTTACTCATATTTCGGCAACACAAAGTGCAAGATCGACGGGGCGGGGCGGGGCGGGGCGGGGCGGGGTGGCCTTTCGGGGTCTTGTGGCGCGGGTCACTGTTGATTGCTGTGGCTCTTCGGGGTGTTGGGACGTTTGGCGCGGGGCGTGTGAGACGGGGACGAAGGGGGTGGGGGCTGGGTTGCGATGGTTTGCCCGCTGGACAGCCGCGTGGAGGATGGCTGCGGCGGGTGCTTACAGAACCCTTAACCCGGGCCTGCGACGGTATGCCGGGCAAGCCGAACTGGGGGAGCGGGAAAACGTGCGGGTGCTGGTGGCGGACGACGAGCGGTTGTTGGCGGACACGGTGGCCGAAGGGCTGCGCCGCCTCTCAATGGCCGTGGACGTCTGCTACGACGGTGACGGTGCGCTGGAGCGGGTCGGGGTGAACCGGTACGACGTGGCGGTGCTGGACCGGGACATGCCCGGACACACCGGCGACGAGGTGTGCCGCAGCATCGCCGACTCACAGGTTGGCACCCGGGTGCTGCTGCTCACCGCGGCGGCCGGCATCCGGGACCGGGTGGAGGGCCTCGGCCTCGGCGCGGACGACTACCTGACCAAGCCGTTCGCCTTCGCCGAGTTGGTGGCCCGGGTGCAGGCCCTCGGGCGACGGTCGACGCCGGCGCTGCCACCGGTGCTCGCCCAGGACGGTCTGGCCCTGGACGTGGGTCGGCACCTGGCCACCCGGGACGGTCGCCCTCTCGCGTTGAGCCCCAAGGAGTTCGCGGTGCTGCACGTGCTGCTGCGCGCGGACGGCCAGGTGGTCAGCGCCGAGGAGTTGCTGGAGCAGGCCTGGGACGAGTTCGCCGACCCGTTCACCAACGCCGTACGGGTCACCGTGATGACCCTGCGCAAGAAGCTCGGCGATCCCGCGATCATCCACACCGTTCCGAAGGCCGGCTACCGCATCGGCGGCACGGCGTGAGCTGGACGCCCCGACGTCGGGTGCTGCTGGTGGGGCTGTTGGCGCTGCTGGCCGGCCCGGTACTGCCGGCGATGGGCAAGTGGCTGTCGCAGGTGACCTGGAACTGGGGGCAGCAGTTCTGTGACCTGCCCGTGCCGGGGATGTCGGCGGTGTGTCGCAACGTACGGCCGGGGGCGTTCATGCTGCCCCTGGTGGCCGTTCTGCTCGTGACCCTCGCCGTCCTGGTGGGGCTCTGGTTCGCCGCGGCGTGGTGCCTGCGCCCGGTCGCTGACCTGGCCGGGCCGATCGGGCAGCTCGGCCCGCAGAACCTTGGTCACCGGATCCGGCCCCGGGGCGGCGACGAGTTGGCCCGGCTGTCGAGGGCGATCGACGAGATGATGGAACGCGTCTCCGCCGGGTACGAGGGGCAGCGGCGGTTCGCCGCGAACGCCTCGCACGAGCTGCGTACGCCCCTCGCCGTGCAGCGGACGCTCATCGAGGTCGGTATGGCCAGGGCGCTGACCGGCGAGCAGTTGGAGCTGCTGACCAGTCAGCTGCTGGAGACCAACGAGCGCAACGAACGACTGATCGAGGGCCTGCTCGCGCTCAGCGAGAGCGACCAGGGTCTCCGTTCCCGCATACCGCAGCGGTTGGACGCGATCGTCGAGGCGGTGCTGGCCGGTTACCTGGACCGGGCCCGGGAGGCCGGCGTCACAGTGGAGACCCATCTCGTACCCCGGGTGGTCGTCGGCGAGCGGGTGCTGCTGGAACGACTGGTCACCAACCTGGTGGAGAACGGGATCAAGTACAACCGGCCGGGCGGCTCGCTGACCGTCGTGGTGGGCGGCGTGCCCGCGCTGTCAGTGGTCAACACCGGCCAGCCGGTGCCGGCCGAGGCGGTCGCCGGTCTGTTCGAGCCGTTCCGCCGACTCGCCCGGGACCGGACCTCGCAGGGCGGTGGGGCCGGGCTGGGCCTGGCCATCGCCCGTTCGATCACCCAGGCCCACGACGGCATCATCGCGGCCCGGCCCGCCGAGTACGGCGGTCTGCGGGTCGACGTCCAGCTACCCACCTTGAACTGACACTTCCACCCACAGTCACCGGGGTCCACGTACCGCTGGACCCTGCCTGTGGCGTGCCCGAGAAGGAGAGACGATGACAGGCACAGTTGGTCAGGTCCGGGCCGATGTCGAGGAGGCCAGCCGCTGGCTGGCCGGCCTCGTGGTCCGCACCCCAGTGCTGCGCTCCCCGGTGATCGACGAGCTTGCCGGGGCACGGGTGCTGCTCAAGGCGGAGAACCTCCAGCACGGTGGCTCGTACAAGATGCGGGGTGCGCTGCGCGCGGTCGGCCGCCTCGCGGTGGCCGGCCACACCGGGGTGATCGCGCAGAGCACCGGCAACCACGCGGTGGCGGTGGCGTTGGCGGCCCGGCAGCACGGGCTCGCGGCGACAGTGGTGCTGCCGGTCGACGCCGCGTCGACGAAGGTCGACCGGGCGCGCGCGGCGGGGGCGCGGGTGGTGTTCGCCGGCACCAGCGTCGAGGAGCGGGTGGCGGTGGCCAACGGGCTCAGCGACGAGAGCGGTCACCCCGTCGTCGACGCGTACGACCACCCGGACGTGATCGCCGGGCAGGGCACCGCGAGCCTGGAGCTGATCGAGGACGCCGAGCGCGCGGGGACGCCGTTGGACGCGTTGGTCGTACCGGTGGGTGGTGGTGGCGGGGTGGCCGGCGCCTGCCTGGCCGCCGCCGGCTCCGGCATCGAGGTGTACGGCGTGGAGCCGGTGGGTTGCGATTCGCTCGCCCGCAGCCTGGCGGCAGGTGTACGCGTGCCGGTAGCGCCGGCGGCCACCATCGCGGACGGTCTGCGGCCGTCCTGCGTGGGGGAGCTGCCGTTCGCCATCGTGCGGGACACGCTGCGTGGGGTCGTCCGGGTCGACGACGCCGAGATCGCGGCGGCGTTCCGGCTGATCCTGACGGAGCTCAAGGTGCTCGCCGAGCCCTCCGGGGCGGCGGGCCTGGCCGGCGCCCTCCGGCTTCCACCGGCCGGCGGAAGCCGAAGGGCGTCGGACAGCGACCGGCAGCGGACAGTCGGCGTGGTGCTGACCGGCGGGAACGTGGAGGCGGCGCTGGTGGCCCGGTTGATGGCCCCGCGATCGGCCGACCTGGCTGAGGAAGGGGCGGCGGCGTGAGCGCGCCAGTGCGGATCGGAATCCTGTTCGGTGGGCCGTCGGCGGAGCACGAGGTCTCCTGTGCCTCCGCGCTCGGGGTGGCCCGGGCGCTCGCCGGTGGCGGCTACCGCACTGTGGCCATCGGTGTCACCCGCAGCGGCGGCTTCCGGCTGATGCCCGACGCGCTGCTGGCCGAGTTGCGCGACCGACCGGCCGGCGAGCGGGCCATCGACGACCAGTTGGTGGTGACCGGGCCGGCCGTCGAGTTGCGGGCCGGTCCGCGTGCGGGTGTCGTGCAGGTGTCCGCCGGTAACGCCCCTGGCGCGGTGCACGCCGAGCTGGACGTGGTCTTCCCGGTGCTGCACGGCCCGTACGGCGAGGACGGCGTGGTGCAGGGGCTGCTGGAGTCACTGAACGTGCCGTACGTCGGGTGCGGCATCCTCGCCTCGGCGGTCGGTATGAACAAGGTGGCGATGAAGCGGGCGCTGCGCGCCGAGGGCATCCCCGTCACCCCGTACGTGTCGTTCGACGCGCACACCTACCGGGAGGTCGACGACCCGGAGAAGTTGGTGACCGGGCTGAGCCGGCCGCTGTTCGTCAAGCCGGCCAGCATGGGCTCGTCGATCGGCATCTCCCGCGTCGACGAGGGTGACGACCTGGCCGCCGCCGTGGAGGAGGCGCTTCGCCACGACCAACTCGTCATTGTGGAGCAGGGGGTCGTCGGCCGGGAGTTGGAGTGCGCGGTGCTCGGTGGCTGGCGTCCCGAGGCGTCGGCGGTGGGCGAGGTGCAGGTCAGCGGCGGCTGGTTCGACTACCAGCAGAAGTATTTCGGCGACGCCGACCCGATGATCGTCCCCGCCGTGCTGCCGGACGAGGTGACCGAACGGGTCCGCGAGTTGTCGCTGCGCGCGTTCGCAGCGATCGGCGGTTGGGGTCTGGCCCGGGTCGACTTCTTCTACGACGAGACGGCCGGCGAGCTGTACGTCAACGAGCTGAACACGATGCCCGGCTTCACCGCGCACTCGATGTACCCGAAGGTGTGGGCCGCCGTCGGGGTCGGCTACCGGGAGGTGGTGGACCGACTCGTCGAGCTGGCCCGGGTCCGCCATGCGGAACGGTCGGCGGGCACGGCGGGGAGCATCCGATGATCCTGCTCTCCGACCCCCGGGTGGCGGCGGTGCCCAGCGCCGACGACGGCGAGGAGTTCGTTGACCTGCGTGAGCTGCCGGAGTTGCGGCTCGACGGCCGGGCGGCCGACCCGGCCGGGGCGTACGCCCGGTTGCGCGCCGGTGTCGTGGACCGCCTGCTTGCCGCGCAGCGGGCCCTGCCCGGTGGGCTGCGGCTGCTGGTGGTCGAGGGCTACCGGCCGTACCAGGCGCAACTGGCCATCTTCACCGGTTACCGCGACGAGCTGCGCCGACGGCACCCGGACTGGTCGCCGCAGCGGCTGCACCGGGAGACCACGAAGTTCGTGTCGCCGGTCGAGGTGGCCCCGCACAGCACGGGCGGCGCGGTGGACCTGACGCTCTGCACGGACGACGGTGTGGAGCTGGATTTGGGCACTGCCATCGACGCCACACCGGAGGACAGCGCCGACGCCTGCTTCACGGACGCGCCGACGATCGGGGGCGCCGCCCGCCGGCACCGGCAGATCATGGTGGACGCCCTCGGCGGCGCGGGGATGGTCAACTACCCGACCGAGTGGTGGCACTGGTCGTACGGCGACCGTTACTGGGCGCTGATAACCAGGGCCCCGAGCACCCGGTACGGCCCGGTGGACCTGGTCGCCGCGCGATCGATACCCG
>NZ_JBEYSL010000117.1:0-15129 GCF_040642735.1 Micromonospora sp. NPDC047753
CAGATCCAGGCCGACTGGTTCCTGCCCTCGACGTTCGACTTCAAGAAGACGTTCGACGAGACGTTGATCCCGTTCGCGGCAGGCCGCCGCGGACCCGGCAGGAACGGGGTCAACCTTGGGCGTCGATCAGGACTTCTCGACCCGGCACTGCTTGGTCTCCGTCTTCGTCGGGTCACTCTCCGAGGTCGCGGTGAGCTTCACGAAACCGGTGGTCGCGGCGGCGGCGGTGGCACCCACCGACACCTTGACAGTGGTGGCCTTACCGAACTGCGCGGTGGCGAGCTGGTTGGGCACCCAGGTCCGCCAGCCCTTGCCAGCTACCTCCGCCGACAGGCGGTAGACGTCCGACTTCAGGTACGCGCTGACGTTCTCCGGGTGCTGCTGGCCGCCGGCCGAGTACGAGCCGGTGTTGGTCAGCTCGAACGAGCAGGTCACCCCGCGGTTGGTCGGCTTGCCGCCGCCGGTCACCTCGCCCTTGCCCAACGTCACGCCGTGACTGCTCGGCCCGCCGGTGCCGTCGAGCGAACGCACCGCCACGGTGTAGGAGAGCGAGCCGGCCGAGTCCCGCTTGAGGTCGATGATGTAGAAGTGCAGTCGGTTCGCCTCGTCGACGTACTCGTACTGGCTGCCGGTGTCCGCGCCGGCGTGGAACAGCGCGTCGGAGAGCTGCCGGTAGTCCCCCATGGTGATCTTCTGCGGGGTGCCGTCGGGGCGGTAGAAGTCGATCATGTTGATGTCCTGCGGGTTGGCGTCCACCACCCACTGGAACGGCGCGCTGTCGGCGTTCTTCGTCTTGCTGACCAGCACGCCGCTGTCCGGGGTGAAGGAGTCCGCGCCCATCCGGTCGACGACCTCGACCGTGTAGTTGTTGAAGTTGCCACCGTCGCACAACGGGTCGGTGCTGACCCCACACGTCGGCGACAGGTCCTTGTTCAAGGCGATGTTGACGCCGCTCAGGCCCTTCGGGCCGGCGTCGACCGCCCGGGCCGTGACCTGCGCGACCACCAGACCCGACGAGGCCAACGACTCCCGCGACAGTCGCAGCACGTGCTCCTCACCGACCAGGCCGATTTTGATCTTGTCCCGCAGGGTGTGCAGCGAACCCATCGAGCCGCCGTTGGTCGGCGGGATCTGCCAGCGGGTGTGCGGACCGCCCGGGCCGTTGAACGACCCTCGCGACATCATGCTCCAGATCCCGGTGTACGCCCTGCGCAACGGCTCGCCGTACGGGTTGTTGTAGTTGTCGCCGATGCCCAGCAGATGGGACAGCTCGTGGGCGTAGACGCCCATGCCGGAGCTCTCCCCCTGCGTCGAGGAACCGCCGCCGGCGTTCGGCCACAGTGTCGCCGCCGCCTTCCACGAGGTCCAGTCCACGTAGCGGGTCTTCGCCCAGTTCGGCAGGTTGGGGTCCGGCGGGCCCCAGGCGTCCGGCACGTCCTCCTTGTTCTGGAAGATCATTTGCCCGAACTCCTGCCAGGTCGACGACTCGTCCTGGCCGGCGCTGAGGATGAACACCAACTCGTACTGGTTGGCGACCTCCTCGCCGACGGCCGACCGCCAGGCGCCCAGGCCGTCGGTGCGGATGTTCTTGCCGCACACGTCCCCGCTCGGGCAGGCGCCCGGGTTGAACCCGTTGTCCAGCCCGTACTGGTAGGACTTGGCCGGCATCTGGTACGGCCCGAACCCGGTGAGGTCGACGCCGTAGCGGCCGTTGGAGTCCTGCATCCAGTACTCGTGCAGGGTGTGACCCTTGTTGAGGGTGTTCGGGGTGTTCAGGAAGTCCTGGTAGAACTTCGGCACGTCCGCCCGGGGGATGTTTGTCGCGACGGACTGGGGGTTGCCGAAGACCGTCGATCGGGCCCGCTGGGAGACCGCGAACGTCTCGTCCGGATAGTCGAGGGCCACCAGGGCGATCTTGAAGTTGCGGACCGAGCCGGACACGCTCGGGTCGGCCCAGTTCTTGCCGGGCACGGCCTTGTAGTCGTTCCAGGTCATCGTGTCCGGGTTCTGCCAGGCCTGCGGATCGAGGACCTGGAACGGCGCGGTGCCGCCGGCCGGGTTGGCCGGGGCCGCGGCGGCCTGCGCCGCCCCGGTAGCCACGAGCGTGGTCACCACGGCGGCGGCCAGCACGGCCCGCCTCAGCCGGGCTCGGTTGGGGGTACGGTGCACGAAACCACCTCTCGTCGGAGGAAACGCGGTGCCGGCGCCCCGGCGGGGGCTTTCGCGAAGCGCCTGTCAGCAAGCCGCGCAGCGAATCTAGGAGGGCGGGTCGGTGCCGGTCACCGTGCAGATGTCGGCAGGTGAGCCGGCCACTTCCGACACCTGAAGGACCGACGCCCCCGACGGCTCAGCCAGGGGAGGCTCCGGAGGCCGGTTCGGTGGTCGCCGCCAGGGCCCTCCGCACGTCCCGGCGTACCCGGTCGACGGCGGCCTCGGACAGGGGTCCGCGCGGCGGGCGGCACCGCCCACCGAACCGTCCGGCGCACTCCATGGCGAGCTTGACGGCCTGCACCGACTCGGGCCGGGAGGCCCAACCGAGGATCGGGTGCAGTTCGGCGTAGAGCGGCAGCGCCCGGCCCAGGTCGCGGGCGACGCACAGCTCGTACAGGCGCACGGACTGGCGGGGCAGCGCGTTGGGCACTGTGGCGACCCAGCCGGTGGCGCCGCACAGCACCAGCTCGAGCACCACGTCGTCGGCGCCGACCAGCACGTCGACGTGGGGGCAGAGGTCCCGCAGGCGATGCAACCTGCGTACGTCGCCGGTGACCTCCTTGACCGCGACGATCCCGTCGATCTCGGCTACGGTCGCCAGCAGGTCCGGTGTGAGGTCCAACCGGGTGTCGGACGGCTCGTTGTGCGCGACCACCGGCAGGCCGACCGCCGCCACCTCCCGATAGTGGGCGACCACGTCGGCGGGGCGGGCAGCGGGCCCTTCGGGTGGCCGCGCCAGCACGCCGTGGGCACCGGCCTCGGCGGCCTGCTCCGTCCAGCGGCGGGCCTGTCTGCTGCCGTAGCCACCGACGCCGGGCACCACCGCGCAGCCGGGCGGCGCGGCCTGCACCGTCGCCTGAACCACGGCGGCCCGCTCGTCATCGGTGAGAGCCCGGTACTCCCCCACCGACGCGCACGGCGCGACCCCGTGGCACCCCTCGGCAGCGAGCCAGCGGACGTGTTCCTGGAGCTTGTCGACGTCGACCGACAGGTCGGCGCGGAACGGCGTGGTGATGGAGACCAACACGCCCCGCCAGGGCCTACCAGTTCCCACTCGCAAGCCCCCTCTCCGCCGGCACCGCCAGGTGTGGCTGCGCCGACGCGATCCGTACCGGAACCCTAGGAACGTCCGCCGTCGCGGTCTTCGGACAGATGCCGGAACAGCCGCGTCACCGCCCGTCTTTTTGTCGTGACTTCAACAGTGGACCTTGCGCGATGACCCATCGGCACCGGAGGGTAAGGACTGGCGGTCGCGCGATCCCTGTCACGCAGCGCAACCAGGGGAGTTATATGCACGGTGAGCTCCAGCGAATCGTGGACGCCGTCGCCGCCCGGGTGGGGCGACCCGCCCTCATCGAGGATCGCCGACAGCGGGTGGTCGCCTACAGCGAGCACGACGGTCCGATGGACGACGTCCGGCGGACGTCGATCCTGCGCCGGCAGACGACGCCGGAGGTGATCGCCTGGTTCCGGGACATGGGCGTGCTCACGGCTCACGCGCCGATCCGCACCCCCGCGTGCGCCGAACTGGACCTGCTGGCAAGGGTGTGCGTGCCGATCCGGCACGACGACCTGCTGCTCGGGTTCGTCTGGTTCATCGACGCGGACGGTTCGATGACCGATGCCGACATCGCCACCGCGACCGGCCCCTTCGCCGACCTGTCGCTGGCCCTGTACCGGGAGAACCTGCTCGGTGAGCTCGCCTCCCAGCGGGAGACCGAGGCCACCCGTACCCTGCTGGTGGAGAGCCGGCAGGCGCGCGAGCACGCGGCGCGGGCGCTGCTGGAGGAGGGCGTGGTGGTCGCCGACGGGTTGACTGTCGCGCTCGTCGCCCAGCTCGTGCCGGCCGCCGGGCGGCAGCCCGACGAGGTGGCCCGGATCGCCCTGGAACAGGCCCTGGTCAACACCCGCCGCTGGATCGGCGTGCGGGAGACGCTGCACCTGGTCTGGCACGACCACGGGGTGCTGCTGGTCTGCGGCGACCGGGTCGCCGGCCGACCCTCGCCGGAAGCCTCCGCCGGGCACCTCAACGACGCGCTGGGCACCGCGACCCGGGGCCTGGCGTCGGTGGACCGGACGGTGACCGGGATCGGCCAGCCTCGTGCCGGGCTGTCCGACGCTGTGGAGTCCTACCAGGAGGCCGCGCAGGCCGCCCGGGTCGGCACGCAACTGCCCGCGCTGGGCGGGGTGGTCTCCTGGGCCGGCCTCGGCATCTACCGGGTGCTGTCGCAACTGGACACTCAGCACCTCGCCGTCGCGGGCGTCCATCCCGGGCTGGAGCGGTTGCTGCGCGACGATGCCCACCAGGTGCTGCTGGAGACCCTGGAGGCCTACCTGGACCTGGCGGGCAACGCGCACGCCACCGCCGAGAAGCTCCGCTTGCACCGGACGACCCTCTACTACCGGCTGCAACGGGTGGAACAGCTCGCCGGGACCGACCTCAAGGACGGCAACGAACGACTGTGCCTGCACCTGGCCATGAAGCTCGGTCGGCTCACCGGCCACTACCGCACGCCGTGACGCCGCCGCCCGCCGGTGGGGCACAGCGGACAGCAGCGGCTGGTCTCAGCGGCCGTCGGGATGGTCCCCGGCGTTCCTCGTCAGACGAGGCGGGTCATCCACCCGTACGGGTCGGCGGCCCGACCGTACTGGATGTCGAGCAGGTGGCGGCGCAGCCGCATGGTCACCGAGTCCTCGGCGCCGGCCTTCGAGGCCGTCACCTCGCCACCTTCCCAGACCAGGCGCCCGACCGGCGTGACCACGGCGCCGGTGCCACACGCGAAGACCTCGGTGATCGCGCCGGAGGCCACACCCTCCTGCCATTCCCTGATCTCCACCGGGCGCTCCTCGACCTGCAGGCCCAGATCCTTGGCGAGGATGAGGATCGAAGCCCGGGTGACGCCCTCGAGGATCGTGCCGAGTGCCGGGGTGACTATCCGTCCGTCGGCAGTGATGAAGTAGAGGTTCATGCCGCCGAGCTCCTCCACGTAGCGGCCCTCGGCGGCGTCCAGGAAACAGACCTGCTCACAGCCGTGCTCGGCGGCCTCGACCATCGGCGCCAGGCTGGAGGCGTAGTTGCCGCCGCACTTCGCCTCGCCCGTGCCGCCCCGCGCCGCCCGGGTGTACTCGGTGGAGAGCCAGATGGAGACCGGCTTGACGCCACCGGAGAAATACGCGCCGACGGGGCAGGCGATCACCATGTAGGTGATCTCCTTCGCCGGGCGAACCCCCAGGAACGGCTCAGAGCCGAACATGAACGGCCGCAGGTAGACGCTGTATTCGTCTTCGTCCGGCACCCACACCTGATCCGCACGGACCAGTCCTTCGACCGAGGCCATGAAGTCCGGCACCGGCAGCTCGGGCAGTGCCAGCCGCCGGGCGGACCGGGCGAAGCGCTCGCCGTTGGCGTGCGGCCGGAACGACCAGATCGAGCCGTCTCGGTGCCGGTACGCCTTCATGCCCTCGAAGATCTCCTGGGCGTAGTGCAGTACGGCCGCCGCGGGGTGCATGAGGATCGGACCGAAGGGGATGATCTCGGAGTCCTGCCAGCCGCCGTCGGGCCTCCACACCGCCCGTGCCATGTGGTCGGTGAAGTACGTGCCGAACCCCGGATTGGCCATGATCTCGGCTCGCCGCTGCGCGCTCGCCGGGCTCGGATTCTGGTGCAACGGGAACGACAGGCTCATCGCCGGGTCCTCTCAGGGGCCAGATCCCTGGGCGCTCAGGTCACCGAGCACGAACACGCAGGGGAGGTTGTCGGATGACGGCTGAAGAATACCGACGGTGCTGTCACCGACAGTAGACAGACCGAGGCGAGAGCTACCTCCCCGTCACGCCGCCCGGCATCCCGATCCAGATGCGGGTCAGGGCCGGAGCCACCAGGGGCTGGTGTAGGCCACCGCGAAGTCGTTACACGGGTGGCCGACTGGGCCGGGGGTGGCGTTGGGCACCGACGGGTCGGAGATCCGGAGCACCACCCAGTCGCCGTCGGCGACGTTGAGGGGCACTGTGAAGTCGGTGACCTGACCGTTGACGGTGTCGATGACGTCGACGACGGTCGGCGCCGAGGTGCCGGGACGGAGGACCTGGATCCGCAGGGGCTTGCCGTCCCAGGCCGAGCCGCGGTCCAGGTCCAGCAGGAACCGTACCCTGACCCGCGCTCGGGCCGGGGGGAGCAGCGGGGGCGGCCGGTGGTTGGTCGACGCCGATGGCTCGGCCGAGCTGGTCGAGGCGCTGCCCCTGAGCGGTGAGCCGCTGCTGGAGGTAGTCGACGGCGGCGTGCAGGTCGCGGCGGCGCGCGGACTCGGCGGCGGCGTGCTGTTCCCCGGCGCGGTGCTGGGCGGAGAGTTGCCGGGCCAGGGCCGCGTACTCCTCGAAGGACACTGTCAGCGCTCCCCGTCCGGGTCGTGCCCGTCGCCGACGAACGGGACGATCAGCCGGGTGCGCTGGTCGTGCCTGTCGATCAGCAGTGCCCGGTCGGGGCGGGGCGTGTAGGTCAGGTCGTGCGCGCCGAGGTGCAGGGCCAGTTCGGCGCCGGGCACGTTGAGCGCGACCAGGCAGGCGACGTCGTCGCGGTTCTGGGTGCCGCCGAGGTCGTCGCCGAGCCGGCGCAGCCCTCTCCACCAACCGAGCAGGTGCACCCCCTGCCCGGGGCCCTGACGCAGGACGGTGCGCAGGTCGTCCAGGCCGGAACGGAACGTGCCGGGGTCGGTGGCCCCGAGGACGGGCGCGGCGGCGTCCATGCCGAACACCACCAGGTACTCGCGGCCGGTGGGTTCGGCGGCCAGCGCGGCGATCCGGTCGCGCAGCCCGGCCGCGTCGAGGCGTCCGACCGGGTGGCCGGCGGCCCGCAGGACGGCTTCGGTGTCGTCGGCGACCGGGTCGGCGGCACCGACCAGGCAGGCCAGCTCGAACCGGGCGTCGCCGGGGGTGTGCTGGCGGGCCAGGCTGAGCGTCGCGGCCCGCAGCACGTCCGCGCCGGTCGGCGCGGTGCCCACCACGGCGAGGTGCCGGCCGGGGGTGGTGTCCATCAGGAACAGTGCTGTGGTGCCGTGCACGTCGACGGTCCGGCCGACCAGTGCCATCGGGCGTCGACCACCGGGGCGCAACCCGGCGAACGTGCTGTCGTCCTCGATCCGCGCGGCCTCGTACCCCTTGAAGACCGCTGGGGCCCGCGAGCCCGGCGGGCGGGCCTGCCACAGGTCGTGGCGTAACGCGGCGAGGTCCGCCGTGGCGGCGTGCGCGTCGGGGAAGCGCAGGACGGTGTCGGCGCCGACCGCTCCGGCGGCGGTGTTGACCACGGCGGAGCCGACCGGCAGGGCCGCGGCGGAGTCGTTGAGCTGGTCGAGCACCCCACCCCCGCCGGGCAGCGCCACCCGCAACGCGAACTGCCCGAAGATCGCCTCGGCCCGCCCGTAGAGGGCTTCGATGCCGGTCATGCTCTGGCTGGCGAGCACCAGGTGGATGCCGTACGAGCGACCCTTGCGGGCCAGGTCCTCCAGCAGGTCGACGGCCTCCCGGGCCAGCGCGTCGTTGCCGGCGAGCAGCACGTGGAACTCGTCGACGACCGCCACGATGCGCGGCAGCGGATTGTCGCGGGGCAGGTCGGCGAGCTTGGTGACGCCGTGCCGCTTCAGCGCGGTGGCCCGGCGCTGCGCCTCCCGGCGCAGCTCGCGCAGCACGGCGAGACCGTACTCACGGTCGGACTCGATGCCGACGGCACGGGCGTGCGGCAACCAGGACGGGTCCCGGTCGGTGGGCACGAACTCGGTGAAGCTCACGCCCTCCTTGAAGTCGAGCAGGTAGAGCTGCAACTCGGCCGGCGAGTAGCGGGCGGCCAACCCGTAGAGGACGTCGAGGAGGAAGACGGTCTTACCGGCGCCGGTGCGCCCGCCGACCAGCCAGTGCGGGGTGGCGTCGTCGAAGGCGAGCGTCAGCGCGGTGTCGAAGGCGGCAGCGCCGCCGACCCGGCCGACCACCGTACGCAGGCCGTTGCCGGCGGACTCGGCCCAGCGCCGTTCGGGCAGCAGGTCGGTGAAGGGCAACGCGTCGGCGCGACGGGTGGCGGTGCCGAGGTGCTCGGCGAGCGCGCGGACCGAGGCCGGCGGCGGGTCGCCGTCGAGCAGGACGGGTGCGGCGAGTCCGCTGCCGTCGGCGCTGAACGGGGTGCCGGGTGGGTCGCCGACGTGCGCGTATCCCTGGTTGAGCCGCACCGCTGTGGTGCCGCCCAGCGGGGGCGCGGTCTCGCCGGGCAGCCGGGACGGGTGTCCGGCGAGCAGCACGCACACGGCGGCGGCCGGGCCGGCGTGGGTGAGCGCGGCGAGCCGGGCCAGCTCGCGGGGCGGCGGCGCGGCGGTGGCGACCACCACCAACAGGCGACGGGCGGCGGGCTGACCGTGCTGCGCGGCGCGGGCGTGCTGCTCGGCGGCGTCCAGCAGTGCGGCCACCTCGGCCTCGCCGGTGGCCGGCGGGTCGAGCACCCCGGCGTCGAGCAGTGGTCGCAGCGGGCCGAAGGTGGCGCCGAGCGCGGCGGTGTCGATGCCGGCGACGCGGACCTGGCCGGGCGGCGCGGTGGCGACCAACCGCAGCACCAGCGCCCGCAGCAGCCCGGCGACCTGCGGGTCCCGGGCGTCGGTGTCCAGGGCGAGGTGGTGGCCGCCGCCGAGCGGGACCAGCACCGGAAAGCCGCCGTCCGCTGTGGACGCCTCGCCGATCCGCACCGCGGCCGGCTCGTCGGTCAGCGGGGTGACGCCCGGGGCGGGGGTTGCCAGGGCACCGCCGAGGCGGGCGAGGCGGGTCACCAGGTCGTCGGCGCCGGCCGGCGCGACGGCGGTCGGCGCCGCCCCCAGGGCGTCGCGGGCGGTGTCCAGATGCGCGCGAGCCGCCCGGTGGGAGTTGACCGCCTGCCCGTACGCCGACGCGAGCCTGCCCACCCTCTGCCCCCAACGCCACGGCCGCCTGGTCCCAGGAACCCTAACGGACACCGGTGGCACCCGGACAGTCCTGCGAGGACGTGTCACGCCGGACCGGTCAGGCGGGGCCGCACGCCGCCGGGCCGGACCCGTCGGCCGCCCCGCAGCGGAACACCTCCACCGGCGCCTTCGCCACGTCCGGCACCTGCTCGACCCGCATCAGGGCCAGTCGCTTGTCGACCGGCTCCCCCGAGTCGGGCGTGAACCGGATCAGCCCGGCCACCCCCGGGTAGCCCTGCCCGGCGTTCTGCCGGAGCACCTCCGCGTGCACGGCCACCGGGTTGACCGAGTCCGGCTCCCAGCGTTGCCGCGGGTCGGCGTGGTGCAGCCGGGCGGCGAGGCTCTCCACGGCCCGGATGAGCATCATCGACGCGTCGTAGGCGAGACTGACCCGCTCACCGACCTGTTCTTCGGAGTCGGGTCGGCAGCGCGGCGGGTCGAGCAGGTCGTCGGCCTGGATCCAGGACAGGAAGCTCGCCCGGGCGTCGTCGCGCCGGTCCTGGGCGGCCCGCAGCGCCGCGCAGGTGGCCAGGGCCGCCTTGGAGACGTACGTGACGGGCAGGTTGCCGGGGGCGGCGGCGCGCAGCCCCGGGTTGGCCATGTACCGGTTGGCCGAGTCGTCGGCGACGAGGTGTCGGGGCGGGTTGCCGCCGCACTCGCGCAGCGCCCGCAGGAAACCGTCGAACTCCGACCATCGGCCCGCGTAGAAGAGCAGCCCGGGGTAGCCGCACTCGTCGGTCAGCCGCTGCCCGGTGCGCCACTCGTCGAGGCGGGTGATCCGGGGGCCGAACTGCTGTCGGAGCCCGTCGACGAGGGTGCCGACGTAGAGGTCCTCGGTGAGCGTGCTGCCCTCCAGGGTGGTGTAGAAGACGTGCGCCTCGGCGACCTTCAGCACCTGCTTGGCGTACGCGTCGACCAGCTTCACCTGGTCCTTGTTCGGTGCGGAGATCTGGAGGTAGAGGCGGGAGTTGGCGTCCATCCTGTCGGCGGAGAGGGTGGGCGCCAGCACCGGCAGCCCGACCTGGTTCAGCTCGCGCAGCGCGCGGGCGGTGCTGGTGCGGCTCTCCACCAGCCCGACCACCCCGAGCACCGTGGGGTCGTCGCGGGCCAGTTCGGCCAGCATCGCCACCGCCCGGTCGGCGTAGATCATCTGGCGGCCGGCGTTGGCGACCACGATCCGCAGCAGCGCGGCGCCGTCGGCACCGGCTGACTCCTTCAGCAGTGCGTACTGGGCGGTGGCCATCCCTTCCAGCTCCTCGCGCTCGGAGACGTACGACTCCTCGTCCGCGCGGGTCCGGTTGCCGGTGAGGGTGCCGAGGTAGACCAGGGTGAGGAAGGGCCGCCGCCGGTCGCTGCGCTGCCAGACCTCCTCGGCGGCGCGGTTCTGCGCGAAGATGCGCTCCTGAACTGTGCGCAGCCGGTCCTGGCCGGGGTCGTTGTTGAACACCTGGGCCGCGCTGTCGCTGTAGCCGACACACTCGCCGCTGCCGGCCACCTCGACCGAGACCTGGCCGGTGAGCGAGGGGTGACAGCCCGGCCCCCACCGGCTGGCCACCCACAGGCCGAGCACCGCCACCAGCACCAGGCAGAGCGCCGTCGGCAGGAAGCGCCGCGACCACCACGGCGGGTCGGGCGCGGAGAAGGGCCGCAGCCCGCCACGCGACGGTGGGCCGGTGTCGGTCTCGTCGGGGCGCAGCGCCACCAGCCAGGTGGCCGGGCGGCGCAGCCGTCGCATCTCCGGCAGCGCACCGGCCCACTCGTCGTACGCCTCGTCGGCCTCGGTCAACGGGTGCGGTTCGGGCAGGTCCGGTGGGGGTTGCCCACCGGACGCGACGATCAGCAGCGGGTCGTTGCGGCCGGTCTCGGTACGAACGTCGCCGATCAGGCGGACCAGTTCCCCGCCGACGTTGCCGGGGGCGACGTGATCGATCAGCAGAGCCGGGTACGCGGTGCGCCGCCAGTCCGAGAGGCGCCACGGCCGACGCCGGTACGCCTGCCGCAGGTCCTCCAGGAACGCGTGCAGCAGCAGCTTGTTGACCTGATCGGGTTGCTCCCCGTCGCGCCAGCCGGCGGTGAGACGCTCGGCGAAACCGAGGAAGGTGACCGATTGCCGGGGCGCCAGATACTGCTGGCGCATGAACCAGTTGTAGTGCCGCCCGAGCACCGGCACCCGACCGGAGACGGCAGCCCGGAAGACCACCCCCGGCACGGCGCGACGGACCAGCCAGAGCAGCACCTGCGAGACGATGCTGACCGCGTCGCCGCCGGAGGGCACCGCCTCCGGCGTGCGCGGGCCCCTGCGGTCGCGCAGCCGGCGGACCAGGGCCGCGCGGCTGTCGTCGGCGTCGATGCCCAGGTTGAGGCTCTGTTGCATCAGCCAGTCGGCGAGCGGATAGTGCCGGAAGCGCAGCCGGGCGGCACCGAAGGCCTCCAGGGAGAGCTGCCGGTGCAGCTCGCGCAGCAGCGCCGGCACGTCCCCGGCGCCGGGCGGCGCGTCGGCGTCCAGCACGGCGTGCGGCACCCGCCGCCGGGGGCCCTGGCCGAGGAACCGGCGCAGCGGCACCATCAGATCCGCGGTGTCGGAGCGGACCAGCCACAGCAGGGGCAGCCGGCGGTCGCCGCGGCGGGGTCGCCGCAACAGCCGGGCGAGCAGCGTGAACAACTCCAGACCGCCGGCCGGCAGGCGTTCCCGACCAGCGGTCGACTGTCGTTGGCCGGTCAACTCCCGCCTGGGCAACTCCGAGCGCCGCACGTGTCACCTCCGATCAACACAGTGTGACCTTGCGGTGCAACGCACGCCAGAGGACGACGACCGACGATGGGTGTGGCGGCCAGCGACGTTCACAGTTGTCGATTAGGTTGGCCTGGCGAACACCCGATGGAGGGAGTCCACCCCGTGCGACGAGTCCTCACGGCGGCCACCACCGCCCTGACCCTCACCACCGCCGGCACCATGCTCGCCGGCACCCCCGCCCAGGCCGCCCCGACGGGCTGGGGCCGTCCGGTCGTCTCCGCAGCGCCGCAACCCGGCGCGCCCGGACTGGGCGACAGTTACTTCCCCGACTACGGCAACGGCGGCTACGACGTCGAGCACTACGACGTCCGGCTGCGCTACGAACCGGCCACCGACCTGCTCACCGGCACCACCACCATCCTCGCCACCGCCACTGAGGACCTCTCGACGTTCAATCTGGACTTCCTGCTCGACGTCGAGTCGGTCCGGGTCAACGGTTGGGCGGCGAGCAGCACCACCGCCGGGGCGCACGAGTTGGTGGTCACCCCGGCCCGCACGGTGACCCGGGGCCAACAGCTCACCATCGTCGTGCGGTACTCCGGTGTCCCGTCGGAGGCCCTGGTCAACGGCTACACCGGCTGGACGCGTACCGACGACGGCGCCCTCGCCGTGAACGAGCCCGAGTCGGCGTGGTGGTGGTTCCCGAGCAACGACCACCCTCTGGACAAGGCCACCTACGACATCTCGGTCTCGGTGCCCACCGGCGTCGAGGTGATCAGCAACGGGGTGCAGCCGAGGCCGCCACTGGCCGAGGCCGGCAACCGCACCCGGTGGATCTGGCGGACCACCTCCCCCACCGCCACCTACCTGGCCTTCATGGCCATCGGCCAGTACGACATCGTCACCGACACCACCCCGGGCGGCCAGCCGGTGATCAACGCGTACAGCACGTCGCTGGGAGCACTCGGGCCGGCCGCGCGGGCCAGCATCGAGCGGACCGCCGAGATCGTCGACTGGGAGAGCGGGATCTTCGGCCCGTACCCGTTCGAGGCGCAGGGCGGTGTGGCCGGGCCGATCGACGGCATCAGCTTCGCCCTGGAGACGCAGACCCGCCCGGTGTACGGGCCGGGCTTCTGGCGACGCGGCGCCAACACCTACGTGGTGACGCACGAGCTGGCCCACCAGTGGTTCGGCGACTCGGTCTCGGTGGCCGACTGGCGCAACATCTGGCTCAACGAGGGCTTCGCCTCGTACGCCGAGTGGCTCTGGTCGGAGGAGCAGGGCGAGGGCACCGCCCAGGAGGTCTTCGACTTCACCTACGCCAGTTACCCGGCTGACGACGGGTTCTGGCAGGTGCTGCCCGGCGACCCGGGCGCTGCCCGGGTCTTCGACAACGCCGTCTACGACCGGGGTGCGATGGCCCTGCACCAGCTGCGGCTGGCCGTCGGTGACGACGCGTTCTTCGAGATCCTGCCGACCTGGACCGCCGAGCGCCGGTACGGCAACGGCACCATCGAGCAGTTCCAGGCCCTGGCCGAGCGGGTCTCCGGACTGGACCTGGACGACCTGTTCACCACCTGGCTGTTCACCGCCGGCCGACCCGAGGTGGCCAGCGCCGCCCGCAAGGCCGCCCCACCGACCGAGCCCACATCCTGGGCCAAGATCCGCGAGTCCCACGAGCTGATGTCCCACTAACCCCACCCCACCCCCACCCCACCCC
Source organism: Micromonospora sp. NPDC047753 (assembly GCF_040642735.1). NCBI lineage: Bacteria > Bacillati > Actinomycetota > Actinomycetes > Micromonosporales > Micromonosporaceae > Micromonospora > Micromonospora sp. NPDC047753. Next base: position 13,637 of record NZ_JBEYSL010000117.1, read on the forward strand.
GCCGGTCGATCATGGAGTTGTGGTGCCTCACATATCAGGCAAGGGCGTATCTTCCGCCCACCACAACTCCATGATCGACCGGCGGGGGTCGCGCGGCCCGGGGTTACCGGGTTGAGGCTTCTACGGCGCGGATGTGCCGGTACGCGAACCAGAGCGGCGGGAACGCCCCGACCGCGAAGGACAGGTCGACGAGCGTCCAGAACCAGGGGATGTCCCGGATCGGGCCGCAGATCAGCGCCAGCGGAACGATGCCGGCGCAGGCGATCATGCCGACCTGCACCACCCAGACGTTGCGCACCGGGTCGCACAGCGGCCCCCAGAAGGCCACTGCCAGCACCAGGTGGGCGAAGGCCAGCCAGTCGGTGCCGTAGAGCAGGAACGGGTAGTCCTCGCCGGCCGTCACGAGCCCGGTGTGCACCCGCTCGATCCAGGCGACCAGCGCGGGCAGTTGGCCGGCGAGCGGATCCAGCACGCGCAGCAGCCAGCGCACCTCGATCTCCAGCGGAAACGCGGTGACACCACTCAGGAAGAGCCCGATCAGCACGACCCACAGCCATCGGCGGGTGCGCCGTAGCCGCTCCTCATTGTCCATGATCGCAGCGTAACGATGATCTTCAGTCTGCCCTGTCCCGGAAGCGGGCCACCGAGGGTGACCGCTGTCTCAGCGGTTCGCCACCGGCCCGGCGGTGGCCAACTCCCGGAGCCGAACCCCGCCCGACCGCACCGCACCGGCCTCGGCGGGCACGATGACGCAGACCGCACCGGTGGGCCGCACGACGCGGGCGGCCCGGAACGCCGCTCGTCGTACCGGATGGCGGGGTCGCGGAACGACGAGCGCGAGGGTCGCCGCGCGGCCGCGCTGCCGATCGAGGGCGACGCCGGCCGCCGTCGTGGCGATCGCCGCTGCGGCTCCGGCGAGGACGAGCGTCTGCCGGGGCCCGGCGTGTTCGGCGAGCCAGCCGAGCAGCGGGGCGCCGACCGCTGCGGAGACCGAGCCGGTGACCGCCAGGGCGGCGAGCACCCGGCCCCGCATCGCGCCGTCGGTGTCGAGCTGGGCGCGGGTGCCGACGGTGGTGTCGATGACCACCGCGGCGGCGGCGATCGGCAGGATCACCGCGGCGAAGCTCCAGGTGCCGGGCGCGAGGCCGGCGACGATCTGCAACCCGCTGGCGAAAAGGCCCGCGACGACGAGCGTCCGGTAACCCAGGGAACGCCGCCGGGCCGCGACGAGCGCGCCCACCACAGTGCCGACCGCGAACACCGTCGACAGCAGGCCGTACCCGGAGGCACCGGCGTCCAGCGGCCCGTCGCTCATCGCGGCCATGGTCACCTGGTAGTTGCGGCCCAGGCTGCCGAGCACGAACGACAGGGCGAGCGCGAGGAGCAGCACCGGCTGCCCGCGCAGGTAGGCGAACCCGGCGCGGACACCGCCCCGCCTCCGGCCGGCGTCCGGGACCGGGAGGCCGGGCACGCCCGCCGGGCGTACGGCGAAC
>NZ_JBEYSL010000118.1:0-15057 GCF_040642735.1 Micromonospora sp. NPDC047753
GCGGCCACCGGGCTGGCCGGCGAGCCGGACGTGGTGATCACCGCCACCCTGTCCAAGGCCCTCGGTGGCGCGGGTGGCGGCCGCCCGGGTGCACGTGGCCGAGGCGACGGTGAAGACCCACGTCGGGCGGATCCTGGGCAAACTTCAGCTGCGCGACCGGGTCCAGGCGGTGGTCCTGGCGTACGAGAGCGGGCTGGTCACGCCCGGCGGATGACTCCGCGTACGACCTGGGTCGTAGCGGCCGGCGTTCGCAGCGCGACCCGGGGCGCACGCAGGTCGAGCGCACAGGTGGAGATCGACAGACCGGTGCCGGCCATAGCGTCGGAGGGGTCCGATCCGCCACCTGCACCGGGAGCCCCGCATGATCCGCCTGACCCTGCGTTCGCTGCGCGCCGAGGCGCTGCGCATGCTGCTCTCGGCGCTCGCCGTCGTGCTCGGCGTCGCGTTCGTCGCCGGCACGATGATCTTCGTCGACGGGATGCGGACCGGCGCGTACGAGCGGGCCGGCACCTTCGACCGCCACACCGACCTGGGGGTCTACTCGGCGGGCCGCGAGGTGCTGCCCCCGGCACTGGTCGACCGGGTGCGGGCGGTCGACGGGGTGGCCGCCGCCGCCGGTGAGCTGACCAGCACCGCCGGGATCGTCGGAGCCGACGGTCGGCCGGTGCTCGGCTTCACCATGCTCGTCGGGATCCCCACCGAGGACGCGCTGCGCTCGTACGACGTGGTGGCCGGCCGGTTGCCCGACCGGGCCGGGGAGGTGGTGCTCGACGCACCGACGGCGGCCGAGCAGGGCTTCGGGCTCGGCGCGGCGGTCCGGATCGGCGCCACCGGTGGGGCGGCCCGCCCGTACACCCTGGTGGGCACCGTCGACGTGGCCGGCACCGCCCGCGACATCGGCGGTCCGTTCGTCGGCCTGGTCGGGCCGGACGCGTTGACCCTCACCGGCGAGCGGGGCTACGGCCGGATCATGGTGGCGGCCCGACCGGGCGCCGACGTCGGCGCGCTCACCGAGAAGGTACGCGCCGTGTCCGGCGCCGAAGCCACCGTGAAGAGCCGCCAGCAGATCCTCGACGAGGCAGTGGAGGACGCGGTGCGCAACGTGGACCAGTTCCGCATGCTGTTGTTGATCTTCGTAGGTGTCGCGATAGTGGTGGCCGGCTTCGTGATCGCCAACACCTTCGCGATCGTGCTGGCCCAGCGCACCCGACGGACCGCGCTGCTGCGCCTGATCGGCGCCACCCGGGGACAGGTCTTCCGGTCCACACTGCTGGAGTCGGCGGTGCTGGGGCTGGTCGCCTCCGCGCTCGGGGTGCTGCTCGGGGTGGCCCTCGCCGCCGGGTTGCGGCTGGTGCTGTCCCACCTGGACGTGCCGGTCACCGGTGGGCTGACCGTGACCGGTTCGACAGTGCTCACCGGCCTGCTGCTGGGCACCGCGCTCACCGTGTGCGCCGCCCTCCTGCCGGCCTGGCGGGGGACGCGGATCGCCCCGGTGGCCGCACTCACCGACGCCGCGGTACAGCCCAGCCGGGGTGCCGGCCGGGTGCGACTGAGCATCGGCGCGGTGGTCCTCGCCGTCGGGGTGGCCGCCCTCACGGGCGCCGCCAGCGCCGGCCAGCTACTCCTGGTGGCCGTCGGTGGGGTGCTCACCTTCTTCGGGATCGTGCTGTTCGGGCCGGTGCTCGTCCCCGCGCTGGCCCGGGTGTTCGGTTGGCCGGTCCGACGAGTGCTCGGCGCCGTCGGCGAACTGGCGGTCAGCAACACGGTGCGCAATCCACGGCGGGTCGCCGCGACCGCCACCGCGCTGGTGATCGGCATTGGACTGGTCTCAGCGTTCATGGTCGGTGCGCGCAGCACCAAGGACGGCATCGAACGCAGCGTGGACGCCCAGATCGGAACGGACTTCGTGGTCAGCGGAATCGGTCAGGACCTGCCGGCGGCGCTCGTCGGTGAGCTGGCCTCCCGTCCCGAACTGGGTGTGGTGCACGAGCAGCGCAGCACTGTCGTCGACGACGTCGAGATCCGCGCGGCCCACCCGGCGCTCGTGGGCCGGACCCTGAGCGGGGTGCTGGCCGGCGACGTCGAACGGGTCGGGCCGGGGCAGGTGCTGGTGCACAGCGAGTTGGCGCGGGCCCGCGGCTGGGAGGTGGGCTCCCCGGTGACCGTCAGGGGGAAAGCGTTCCGGGTGGCCGCCGTGGTCACCGACGACACCCCGGACGGTGAGGTGCCAGCGGGTCACGTCATCGACCTGTCCGACCAGGACTTCGCCGCCCTCTTCCCCGCCCTGCGCGGCTACCTGGCCGAGATCGACCCCGCCGCCGGGGTGAGCGCCGAGCGGGCCCGCGACGCGATCACCGTGGTGCTGGGCCGCTACCCCACCGTGAACCTGATGGACCAGGGTGCCTACAAGAAGATGCTCACCGGCACTGTGGACATGCTGCTCGCCTTCGTCACCGCGCTGCTCGGTCTGGCCGTCGTGATCGCCCTGGTCGGCGTGGCGAACACCCTGAGCCTGTCCGTGGTCGAACGGACCAGGGAGAACGCCGTGCTGCGGGCGGTCGGGCTAACCCGAGGGCGGATGCGGGCGGTGCTCGCCGTCGAGGCGGTGCTGATGGCGCTGGTCGGCGCGGTGCTCGGAGTCGGACTCGGCACCGGAGTCAGCGCGTCCACGATGGCCCTGCTGGACCGCCTCGGCGGCGACTTCCACGTGGTGCTGCCGCTCGGCCAGCTCGGGCTGATCCTCGGTGTCGCGGTGCTCGCCGCCCTGCTCGCCTCGGTGCTACCGGCCCGCCGGGCGCTGTCCCGCCCGGTCGTCGAGGCGCTCGCCGACCAGTGACCCGGTCGCGGTCCGGACCGGCCGGGTCAGACCCCGGGGACCGGACGGACATCCGCCGGCCGGTCCCGCCATCTTCCCCGGCGGCGGGACCGGCCAGCGGTGCCGGGTCTACAGGCGCTCGACCGTCGGGCCGGCGCACCGGTTGCGGGTGTCGAAGACGTAGCGGGCGTGCCTGACCACGAGGTCGTAGTCGAAGGTGTCATGGTCGGTGACCACCACCACCGCGTCGGCCGCGCGCACCTCACGCTCGCTGAGCTTGACCACTGTGATCCCGGCGGGGATCTGGTGCGCCTCGGCGTACGGCTCGACGGCGTGCACCTCGGCGCCGAGGGACTGCAGGCGACGGGCCACGTCCACAGCGGGGGAGTCGCGCATGTCGCCGGTGTTCTTCTTGTACGCCAGACCGAGCAGCAGCAGTCGGGCGCCGCTGACGGCCCGGCCGTCCCGGTTCAGCCCTCCCATGATTCGCTGCGCGACGTGTTCGGGCATCTCGTGGTTGACGTCGTTGGCCAGCTCGATGAACCGGAACTGCCGCCCGAGGCGGCGCTTGACCTGCCAGGACAGGTAGCACGGGTCGATCGGCAGGCAGTGCCCGCCGACGCCGGGGCCGGGTCGGAACGGCATGAAGCCGAACGGCTTGGTCGAGGCGGCGTCGATCGCCTGCCAGACGTCGATGTCGAGGTGGTGCGAGAGCATGGTCAGCTCGTTGATCAGCGCGATGTTGACCTGGCGGAAGGTGTTCTCGATCAACTTGGTCAGCTCGGCGACGCGGGTGGAGTCCACCGCTACGGTGCGTTCCACGAGGCGCTGGTAGAACCCGTCCACCCGGGCCAGCGCCGCCGGGTCCACACCGGAGACCACCTTCGGGGTGTTCTCCAGGCGCCAGGTCGGGTTGCCCGGGTCGATCCGCTCAGGGCTGTAGCCGAGGTGGAAGTCACCGGGGCTGGTCAGGCCGCTCGCCGACTCCAACAGCGGGCGCAGCAGCTCCTCGGTCGTGCCCGGGTAGGTGGTCGACTCCAGGATCACCGTGCAGCCCGGGCGTACGTACGGGCCGATACCGATGCCGGCCTGCTCGACGAAGCTCAGGTCCGGGGTCCCGTCGCGCAGCGGGGTCGGCACCGTGATGACGCAGATGTCGAACCCGTCGGCGTCGGTGTACTCCGTGCTCGGGTGGTAGCGGCCGCTGCCCAACGCGCGGCCCAGCCGGTCGGCCGGAATGTCCTCGACGAACGACTCGCCGGAGGCGAGACGCTTCACCCGGTCGGCGTCGACGTCGAGACCGACAACGTCGAGGCCCGCCTCGACGGCCCGCATGGCCAGCGGCAGTCCGACGTACCCCTGACCGATCACGACCAGCTTTTCAGCGCTCACCCAGGCTCCCGCGGCAGATGGTGTAAATAGCCTGCTGAGAGCCTAGAGGCGTCTTCGGCGCCGTAAGTCCGTTTTGGGGATATCGGTGCTGTTGGGACTGGCGGGGGTCGGCGCGGCGGTCGGATCAACCGCCCGCCGGCACCTCCGGTTCGACCGGCGCACTGGAGGTGGCGGGTGGATCAGCGGGTGCGCTGGTCGTCGGCGGCGCGGCCGTCGTGGGCGCGGCGCTGGTGGGGGGCGGTGCCGAGGTGACGCCCACCGACGGCGTCGGCGAGTTGACGGTCTGGCTCGGCTGCGGGGTCGGCGTGGCGGAGACCGACGCCGACGGGGAGTTGCCGGGGACGTGCGGCCGGTCCGGCCGGCCCGGCTCGACGCTGGTGATCTGCTCGTTCGCCGCGGGCAGGTCGACGGGGCCGGTCGGCGCCACCGTCGGCGAGGTGGCCGGCAGATTGACCGCCGGGTTATCGCCGACGTCACGCGTCGCGGCCAGCGCCGCGCCGAGCCCGACCAGCGCGACCAGCATGGCCGCCGCCGCGCCGACGAGCGGACCCCGCCGTCGCTGGCGCCCGTCCGCCACCGCCGCCCCGGCCGGCACGTCCGTCCGGGTGCCCGGCCCAGCGTCGCGCAGCGCGACCGGCCCGGCCATCGCGGTCGGCGGCTCGCCGCCGGTGACCGCCGTCCGAGCGGCCTCGGCCATCGCCGCTCCGCTCGTGAACCGCTCCAGTGGATCCTTTGCCAGGGCCCGCGACACCAGGGCGCGGACCGCCTCCGGAATGTCGTGCGGCAGCTCCGGCGGCTCGTCGTCCAGGTGCCGCACGGCGACCTGGAGCGGATTGTCGCCGGTGAACGGCGGACTGCCGGTCAGGCAGCAGTAGGTGACCGCGCCCAGGGCGTAGATGTCGGTGGCGCCGCTGACCGGCCTGCCGGCGGCCTGCTCGGGAGCCATGTAGAGGGCGGTGCCCGGCACCGCGTTGGTGCTGGTGATGCTGGTGATGTCGGTGGAGCGGGCCACGCCGAAGTCCACCAGGACGACAGTGCCGTCCTCCTGCACCAGCAGGTTGCTGGGCTTGACGTCGCGGTGCACGATGCCGCCGCGGTGCGCAGCGTTGAGCGCTGCGGCCGCCTGGGCCACGATCGACATCGTCTCGGCCACGTCGAGCCGCCCGGCCGCCTCGATCCGCTTGGACAACGGCTCGCCGGCGACGAACTCCATGACGAGGTAGTCCGCCCGCCCGCCGTCGGGGAGGTCGTCCGCACCGCAGTCGAAGACCTGCACGATGCCGGGGTGCCGCAGCGCCGCCATGATCCGGGCCTCGGCCCGGAACCGGGCGATGAAATCGGGATCGGAGACCAGCGCCGGCAGGAGAACCTTGACCGCCACCTGCCGGCCGAGGATCAGGTCGGAGGCACGCCAAACGTCGCCCATACCGCCCGTGGCGACACGTTCGTCCAAGCGGTAGCGACCGCTGAGTACGACCTCCGATGACAACACCGCATTACCGTACCTAGAGTGGCGCGGGGCGGCGCACCGTGGCAGGGCCGCCGGGCGGCTGGTTCAGACCGGCTGATCCGGCCTGACCTGTGTGGACGCCGACCCTTCGTGACGGTGTGGATGTGCGCTGTCACGAAAAGCGACTATTTTCGTCGCTCGGGTCGTCAACGGTGGCAAGAAACCGCCTCAAGGCGTGGTTGGCGTCCGTCGCGTACTGCCCGTGACGACGACGCGCCGTCGAGTCGGGTTGATAATTGTCACTCTTCCGTGACACGACGCCGACTTGTCGCGTCGTGAGCCCCCTTTTAGCGTTAGCCCGGCTCGGGGCCCTCCCGGCTACCTCGGCGCGCAGCGCGCCGACCGACCACCCTGGCGTCGGCCCCCGGACACGCCGCCCCGACAATCGTGGTCGCGGGGACAATCAGAGCGGTGGAGGGCGGTGCGGTACCGGTGCTGATCAGGCGGACGACTCGTGCCGCGTGGTGCGCGCCAGCCCGGCTGGTCGGGCCGACACGCCTCGAACGATGCGTGGACCGCGCATGACCGCCGACCTGTCGGAGGTGGTGACCGCGGCGCAGGCCGGGGACGAGGAGGCGTTCCGCTTTCTCTACCGCAGCCTCCAGCCCGGACTGCTGCGGTACCTGACCGCGCTGGTCGGGGCTTCGCTGACGAGCACCGGGTCCGCCGGCAACTCGCGGTGCTGAGCGCGGACGGCACGGTCGCCTCCTACACCGGGCCGGCCTGCGTCTCGTGGGCCGGCGACATCTCCGGACATGGGGTCATCTGCACCGGAAACACGCTGGTCAGCGAGGCGACACTCAACTCCTGCCTGGCCAGGTACGAAGCCGGCAGCGGCGACACGCTGGCCCGCCGGCTGGTCGCCGGTTTGGAGGCCGCCCAGGCCGCCGGCGGTGACCGGAACGGTCAGCAGTCGGCGTCGCTACTCGTCGTCAGCAAGGACGGCGGATACGGCGGCTACACCGATCGTCTCGTCGACCTGCGGGTCGACGACCACGTCACCCCGATCGCTGAGCTATGGCGCCTGCTGCAGGTCTGGAAGGCGTCCCGCCAGTAGACCGCGGAAGAGAACGGAGACTGCCATGGTCCTGTCCCTCGAACCCGACACCGGCCGGCTTCCCCAAGTCGGCATGCTGATCGACGGGGAACGCCGCTCGGGGCTATCCCAGACGACCTACGAATGCCGCTCCCCGCGCGACGGCAAACCCCTGGCCGCAGTCGCCGCCGGTGGGTCCGAGGACGTCGATCGGGCCGTCGCCGCGGCACGCTGCGCGTTTACCGACCGCCGTTGGTCCGGGCTACCTGTCCGGGAGCGGAAGACGCGGATGCTGGCCTGGTCCGGCCTCGTCACGGCACATCGCGAGGAACTGGCGGAGCTGATCTGCCGGGAGATGGGCAAGCCCGTTCAGGACGCGCTGACTATCGAGGTCGACGGTCTCAGCCGAACCCTGGGCTGGTACGCCGAGCTCGCGGACAAACTCGTCGACGAGGCCATTAGCAGCGACGACGTCCTCGCCTTGGTGACCAGGCAACCGGCGGGTGTGGTCGGCGCGGTAATGCCGTGGAACTTTCCGCTCTCCATGATCGGCTACAACGTCGCGCCAGCCCTGGCGGTGGGCAACTCGCTAGTCGTGAAGCCCGACGAGCACACCCCACTGAGCACACTGCGGGTCGCGGAGTTGGCCCTCGACGCCGGTATCCCGCCAGGGGTACTCAACGTCGTCACCGGTACCGGCGAGCAGGCCGGCCGGGCGGTCGGCCTGCACCCCGACATCGACGTCGTGACCTTCACCGGCTCGATCGACGTCGGCCGGCAGTTCTTGCGGTACGCGGCGGACTCCAACCTGAAGCGGGTCTGGCTGAAGCTCGGCGGGAAGACCGCCAACATCGTGATGTCCGACTGCCCGGATCTCGACGCGGCGGTCGACATGGCGCTCTGGGCTGTCTTCTTCAACCAGGGCGAGATGTGTACGGCTGGCTCGCGCCTGCTGCTACACCGCGACATCCACGACCGTTTCCTGGAGCGGCTCCTCGACCGGATGACCCGCGTGGTGGTCGGCGACCCGCTCGATACCTCGACCACGATGGGTCCCCTGGTGAGCGAGGAACACCTTCGTGAGGTGCAGGGGTACATCGAACGGGCGATTGTCGAGGGCGCGACGCTGAACACCGGTGGCAACCGCCTCGGCATTGTGCCCGGCGGCAACTACCTGGAACCGACCATCTTCACCGGCGTCGACCCGGACATGGAGATCGCCCAACAGGAGATCTTCGGCCCGGTCCTGGCCGTCCTCCGCTTCGACACCGTCGAGGAAGCGATCACCATCGCCAACGGCACCCGATACGGCCTGGCCTCCGCCGTCTGGACCGCCGACCTCGTCACCGCCCACACCATGAGCCGCCGGCTGCGCTCTGGCACAGTCTGGATCAACTGCTTCGAAGACGACGATGTCCGCGTGCCGTTCGGCGGCGTCAAACAGTCCGGATTCGGTCGGGACAAAGGCCGGATGGCGGTGGAGAAGTACCTTGACGTCAAGACCACATGGATGCGGATGGGGCCAGCGTGACCGATACCGACGGAGCGGCTCTGCGGCTCCAGATCAGTGTTCCAGGCGACGAGACCGGTGAACAGTTGGGCTCGTTACGCCGCTGGCTGCGCGACGACGAGGACACCCGAGCCGTCACCATCTACGAAGGCCGCCAACCCGCTCGCCCTGGCGAGCTGAACAACGGCTGGCTACAGTTCCTCGAGATCGTCTTGCAGCCGGAAGGAGTGGTCGCCGGCATCGTCGCAGCGATCACTGCCTGGCTCGGCACCCGACGCCCCGGCCTGCGCCTCCGCATCCGGGACGGCGACCGGGAGTTCGAGATCGAAGCCGGCCGGCGCCGAGACGCCGAACTTTTCGCTGAGGCTCTCCGTCAATGGACGGCGCGGGTTGCAGAAAGCACCAAGGCGCCCGAAGTGCCCGCCTCGTCACAGGAGCGCGACTGACTCTGAGCCTCAGGCGCCGGGTCCGAGCAAAGCGGGTCGGGCGCCGACCGGAGCACTTCGCCCCGAGCAGCCCGGCTGCCGCAACCAGCGCACACAGTCATCTTCTTGTATGCCCGGCGGCGGTAGTCGCCGTGCCAGCAACAGGGATCATTCCTGGTCTGTGCCGAATCTGTGCCCGATGATCTCGAACTTAGCTCCGGTGCAGTTCACAGGCTGTGAGTGGTGGAGCCCAGGGGACTCGAACCCCTAACCCCTGCCTTGCAAAGGCAGTGCTCTGCCAGTTGAGCTAGGGCCCCGCGAATTGCGCGGCGATTGGCGCGCGGCGCGAGCGTCAGCGCAGGTCGGGCGCGGTGGTCGCCTCGTGCCACAGGGCACGCTCGTCGTTCGACGCCTTGATCTTGTTGAACACGACGGCGGCCACACCGACGACGCCAGCCAGAATCAGCAGCTTCTTGAACATGGGGCGACCCCTCGCGCTCGACTACCGTCGGACGACATGCGGTGGGGCTAGATGGAATCGAACCATCGACCTCAGAGTTATCAGCTCTGCGCTCTAACCGACTGAGCTATAGCCCCGCGTTGCGACGAGCAAGATTAACCCATCCGCTCCGCCGGCCCCAAATCGGGGGTCCGGCTTGCGAGCCAGGCCCGTCGCCGCCTGCAAAACCTACCCGAGTACGGGACGCCGGAGCGACCGCTTTCCGCGGTGCCCCGGCGTCCCGGTCGCTCAGTCCCGCTCGGCGAGGGTCAGCTCGATCCCGCCGACCAGGTCGGCGCAGACGTTGTAGACGAACGCGCCAAGGGTGGCCAGCGCGGTGAACAGCACCACGTTGACCAGGCCGATCAGCGCCGAGCTGAGGATCACGCCCTTGGCGGTGATCTGGAAGCCGCTGGTGCTCTGTCCACCGCCGGCGTTGACCAGATCGCTCAGGCTCTCGTTGACGCTCTGGAACACACCCATCGCGTCCAGCGCCAGGTAGAGCACCGAGGTGGCCACCACCACGACGATGAAGAGCACCACCGACACCGCGAATGCGAACTTCATCACGGACCACGGGTCGATCCGCTTGAGGTTCAGCCGGGCCCGTCGCGGTCCGCGGGAGGCGGCCGAACTGACCGACGTACGCGCCGCACGCACCGCGTCACCGACGCGGGCAGCGCCGACGGCGGACGCGTTGCCGATCCCCGGTGGCAGGCCACCGCCGCTGGCCGGGCGGCCAGCGGTGGCGGTCGCCCGCGCCGCGTCCGGCTGTGGCTGGGTCATCCCGGGTGTGATCCGCGGCTGAGTGCCGGTGGACCCGCTTGACGCCGCCTGACCGGGCCGGAGACCGATCGGCTGGGTGGTCGCCGGACGTGCCGAGGGTGCCGCCGCCGGACCCGGAGGACTGGCGGCGGCCGACGTCGGCGCCTCGGCGCTGGACGCCTCGGTCTTGTCGCCGGACTCGCCGTCCTCGCCCGGTTGCTCCGGCGGGGGTGTCATACCTGGAGCCCTGGTGAACTTCGGGGCAGGCGCGTCGGCGGGGACCGTCGCCCGGCCCACGGCCGCGCGGCCGGTCGCTGGTGTGCCGCCCTTGGCGGCCTCCTCGTCGACCGGTTTGGCCGAGGTCCCCGTGTTCCCCGACTTCGCCTGTGTCTCCGTCATTCAACTAGTCCTGTTCGTCAGGCTCGTCGGCATTGCGAGCAATCGCCACGATAGTCACGCCGTCCGGGAGGTCCATCAGCTTGACCCCCATTGTGTTCCGGTCACGTGTACGCCGTACAGGCTTCACCGGAGTCCGAATGACACCACCGTTGCTGGTGATCGCAAACAGCTCGTCGTCCGGATCGATCACCACAGCGCCAACCAGACCACCGCGCCGTTCGGTGATCTTTGCAGTCAACACGCCCTTACCTCCCCGGCCCTGCACCGGGTATTCCTCGATCGGGGTCCGCTTCGCGTATCCCCCGTTCGTGGCCACCAGAACGTCCAGACCTTCCCGCACGACCTCCATGGCGAGCAGGACGTCGTCGTCCGTGAAGCGCATGCCGATCACACCGGAGGTGGCCCGGCCCATCGGCCGCAACGCCTCGTCCGAGGCGTTGAACCGGATCGCCTGTGCCTTCTTGGAGACCAGCAGCAGGTCGTTCTCCGGCGCAACCAGCGCAGCACCGACCAGCTCGTCCTCATCGCGCAGGTTGATCGCGATGATGCCGCCGGAACGGTTGGAGTCGAACTCCTCGAGCCGCGTCTTCTTCACCAGGCCGTTCTTCGTGGCCAGTACCAGATAGGGGGCTACCTGGTAGTTCGGGATCTCAATGATCTGCGCGATCTGCTCGTCGGGTAGGAAGGCGAGCAGATTGGCCACGTGTTGGCCCTTGGCTACCCTACTGGCCTCCGGCAACTCGTACGCCTTGGCCCGGTAGACGCGGCCCTTGTTCGTGAAGAACAGGATCCAGTCGTGGGTCGAGCAGACGAAGAAGTGGCTGACGATGTCGTCCTGCCGCAGCGTGGCGCCGCTGACGCCCTTGCCGCCGCGCCGCTGCGAGCGGTACAGATCGACCTTGGTCCGCTTGGCGTACCCGGTGCGGGTGATCGTGACGACCACGTCCTCGCGGGCGATGAGGTCCTCCATCGAGACCTCGCCGTCGAACGGGATGATCTGCGTCCGGCGGTCGTCGCCCCACTTGGAGACGATCTCGCCCAGCTCCTCCGAGACGATCTTCCGCTGCCGCTCGGGCTTGGCGAGGATGTCCTTGAGGTCGGCGATCTCGATCTCGAGCTTCGCCAGGTCGTCGATGATCCGCTGCCGCTCCAGGGCGGCGAGCCGGCGCAGCTGCATGTCCAGGATCGCGGTCGCCTGGATCTCGTCGATCTCCAGCAGCCGGATCAGGCCCTGCCGGGCGTCGTCCACCGTCGGAGAGCGCCGGATCAGGGCGATCACCTCGTCCAGCGCGTCCAGCGCCTTGCCCAGGCCCCGCAGGATGTGTGCCCGCTCCTCGGCCTTGCGCAGCCGGTACGCGGTCCGCCGGCGGATCACGTCGATCTGGTGCTCGACGTAGTAGCGGATGAACTGGGCCAGGTTGAGCGTGCGGGGCACCCCGTCGACCAGGGCCAGCATGTTGGCGCCGAAGGTCTCCTGGAGCTGGGTGTGCTTGTAGAGGTTGTTCAGCACGACCTTGGCGACGGCGTCGCGCTTGAGCACCAGGACGATCCGCATGCCGGTACGACCGGAGGACTCGTCGCGGATGTCGGCGATCCCGGCGAGCTTGCCCTCCTTGATCAGCTCGGCGATCCGCTCGGCGAGGTTGTCCGGGTTGACCTGGTAGGGCAACTCGCTGACGACCAGGCAGGGGCGGCCCCGCTTGTCCTCCTCGACCTCCACCACGGCACGCATCCGGATCGAGCCGCGACCGGTGCGGTACGCGTCCTGGATCGCGGTGGTGCCGACGATCAGGCCGTAGGTGGGGAAGTCCGGGCCCTTGACGATGCCGAGCAGGGCTTCGAGGGTGGTCTCCTCGTCCTCCTCCGGGTGCTCCAGGCACCACTGCACCGCCGCGCCGATCTCCCGCAGGTTGTGCGGGGGAATCTTGGTGGCCATGCCGACCGCGATGCCCTCGGAGCCGTTCACCAGCAGGTTGGGGATCCGCGACGGCAGGATGGTGGGCTCCTTGGCCCGGCCGTCGTAGTTGTCCTGCAGGTCGACGGTGTCCTCGTCGATGTCCCGCAGCATCTCCATGGCGAGGGGGTCGAGCTTGCACTCGGTGTATCGCATGGCGGCGGCCGGGTCGTTACCCGGCGAGCCGAAGTTGCCGTTGCCGTCGACCAGCGGGTAGCGCAGCGACCAGGGCTGCGCCATCCGGACCAGCGCGTCGTAGATCGCCGAGTCGCCGTGCGGGTGGAACTGACCCATCACGTCACCGACGACGCGGGAGCACTTCACGTAGCCGCGGTCCGGGCGGTAGCCAGAGTCGAACATCGCGTAGAGGATCTTGCGGTGGACCGGCTTGAGGCCGTCCCGGACGTCCGGCAGCGCGCGACCGACGATGACGCTCATCGCGTAGTCGAGGTAGGAGCGCTGCATCTCCACCTCGAGCCCGACCGGTTCGATCCGGTCGTGCGCGACCACCGCGGCGATGGCCTCGGCGGGGACCTCTGGCTCGTTCGGTGTGGACTCGGGCGAATCAGTCACTGTGTACCCTTATCAGACTCAGAGTCGTTTTCGTGCTGTGGATAACGGCTGTGGATACCGGCCAAGCTGTGGATAACTCTGTGGACCGCCGGATCGGCCGAGCGATGCCCGGCCGATCCGGCGCAGCCCGTCAGATGTCCAGGAACCGCACGTCCTTGGCGTTGCGCTGGATGAACGACCGGCGCGCCTCGACGTCCTCACCCATCAACACACTGAACAACTCGTCGGCGGTCGCCGCGTCGTCGAGAGTGACCTGACGCAGGGTACGCGTCGCGGGGTTCATCGTGGTTTCCCACAGCTCGGGATAGTTCATCTCGCCGAGGCCCTTGAAGCGCTGGATGTCGTCCGGCTTCGCATTCGGCTTCTTCTGCTGGCGCAGCGCGATCAGACCGTCCCGCTCGCGGTCGGAGTACGCGTACTGGGCGTCGTCGCCCTTCTTGTTCCACTTGATCTTGTAGAGCGGCGGGGCGGCCAGGTAGACGTGCCCCATCTCGACAAGCGGACGCATGAAGCGGAACAGCAGGGTGAGCAGCAGCGTCTGGATGTGCTGGCCGTCGACGTCCGCGTCGGCCATCAGCACCACCTTGTGGTACCGCAGCTTCTCCATGTCGAAGTCGTCGTGGATGCCGGTGCCCAGCGCGGTGATCAGCGCCTGGACCTCGTTGTTCTTCAGCACCCGGTCGATCCGGGCCTTCTCCACGTTGAGGATCTTGCCGCGGATCGGCAGGATCGCCTGGGTCCGCGGGTCGCGGCCCTGCTTGGCCGAGCCGCCGGCCGAGTCACCCTCGACGATGAACACCTCGGACTCGCGGGGGTCGGTCGACTGGCAGTCGGCCAGCTTGCCCGGCATCGAGCCGGACTCCAGCAGCGACTTGCGTCGGGCCAGCTTGCGCGCCTGCTGGGCGGCGATTCGCGCCCGGGCCGCCTGGGACGCCTTCTGGATGATCGTCTTGGCCTCGGCCGGGTTGCGGTCGAACCAGTCGACAAGCCGGTCGTTGCAGACCCGCTGCACGAAGCTCTTCACCGGGGTGTTGCCCAGCTTCGTCTTGGTCTGGCCCTCGAACTGCGGGTTGGTCAGCTTGACCGAGATGATCGCGGCCAAGCCCTCGCGGATGTCCTCGCCGGAGAGCTTCTCGTCGCCCTTGAGCAGCTTCTTGTCGGTGCCGTACCGGTTGACGACGCTGGTCAGCGCCGACCGGAAGCCCTCCTCGTGGGTGCCGCCCTCGTGCGTGTTGATGTTGTTGGCGAAGGTGTAGACCGACTCGCCGTACGACTCGTTCCACTGCATGGCGATCTCGAGGGACATGCCCTCCTCTTCGGCCTCGAACTCGACCACCGTCTTGTGCATCGGGTTCTTGGAGGCGTTGAGGTGCCGGACGAAGTCGGCGATACCGCCGTCGTAGCGGAAGGTGACCTCGCGGGTCTTACCCTCCTCGTCCTCCGGGACCCGCTCGTCGAGCAGGTGGATGGTGATGCCCCGGTTGAGGAAGGCCATCTCCTGCAGACGGCGGTAGATGGTCTGGAAGTCGAAGTCGACCGTCTCGAAGACGTCCGGGTCGGGCCAGAAGGAGACGGCCGAGCCGGTGCTGTCGGTGGTTTCGCCCTTTTCCAGCTGGCTGGGCTTGGAGTTGGTGTACTGCTGCCGCCAGACGAAGCCGGACTTGTGGATCACCACGGCCATCTTCGTCGACAGCGCGTTCACCACGGAAACGCCGACGCCGTGCAGACCACCGGAGACCGCGTACGCCTTGCCGTCGAACTTGCCACCCGCGTGCAGCACGGTCAGCGCGACCTCGACACCCGGCTTCTTGAGCTTCGGGTGGAGGTCGACCGGGAAGCCACGGCCGTTGTCGGTGACCCGGACGCCGCCGTCGGCGAGCAGCACCACGTCGATGGTGTCGCAGTAGCCGGCCATCGCCTCGTCGACCGCGTTGTCGACGACCTCCCAGACGAGGTGGTGCAGACCGCGCTCGCCGGTGGACCCGATGTACATACCGGGCCGCTTGCGAACGGCCTCCAGCCCCTCGAGAACGGTGATCGACTCTGCGCCGTACTCCTGCTTGTCCTGCGCTGCCACCCTCGGCCACTTTCTCGCGTCAGCCACGCCGGTAGGGCGCGTCGGGCGCGGGTTCGGCGGACAGGACGCGACGTCGGCGCGCAGACCTGTGCCGAAGAACTC